>JAAYZH010000330.1 GCA_012514965.1 Clostridiaceae bacterium
CAAGGCTATGCCCTGATTACAGACGAGCAGGCGGCTCGCGGGCGGGACGCGATCCAGCCGGATCCTCACGAAGACGAGATCGCGCCGGATTACAGCGACTGGCTGATCCTCAACGGCAACAACGCAATTGCGCTGGGAGCTTTGGCCGCTGGTGTGCAGTTCTACGCAGCTTACCCAATGTCCCCTTCAACATCCATCATGGAGCATCTCGCTTCGGTTATGGACCAAGCCGGGATCGTGGTCGAGCAGGCGGAGGACGAACTGGCCGGTATCAACATGGCGGTAGGCGCTTCCTATGCAGGTGCTGTCGCGATGACCGGAACCTCCGGCGGTGGTTATGCGCTCAAGGTCGAGGCGATCGCGATGGCCGGCATGCAGGAAATCCCTGTCGTCGTGGTCGACGCAATGCGCCCGGGCCCGGTTACCGGATTGCCGACGCGCACAGAGCAAGGCGATCTGAACATGGCGATTTTCGCCGGAAACGGTGAATACCCCAAAGCCGTCATTGCCGTTAAAAACCATGAAGACGCCTTCTACCAGACAGCCAGGGCTCTGCACTTGGCGCAAAAATACCAAATGCCGGTGATTCTGCTCACCGACCAGTATCTCGCTGACGGTACTGCCACCGTTCCGCACTTTGACCTAAGTAAAGTCACGAGAGTCGTTGCCGGCAACACTGCGGAAGAAGCCCTTGCCTACAAACAGGATTACGTGAGAGGCGACACACCATCCGGTGAGATGACGGAGAAAGAACTGGCCGAATCCGAGTACAAGCGGTACCGTCTCACAGAGAACGGCATCAGCCCCCGTCTCATCCCCGGCAATCCCTATGCCTTCGTCTCCGCCGACACCGATGAACATGATGAGTATGGTTTCATCACGGAATCCGCCAAGGTCAGAGTCGAACAGACTGATAAACGCAAACGCAAGATGACCACCCTTATCGCCGATGATCTGCAAGAACCGGAGCAGTTTGGCAAAGCCGGAAGCAAGGTATTGCTCGTAGGCTGGGGTTCACTCCACGGCACATTGCTCGAAGCCGCCGACAAGTTCGCAGCCCGCGGCGTTGATGTCAACATTCTGGTCTTCGGGGATGTCTGGCCGCTCCCGCTCGCTTCTTTGACCGAAGCCGCGGCAAACGCTGAACACATCATCAATGTGGAGCAGAACACAGACGGCCAGCTCGGCGCCCTCATTCGCAGAGAAAGCGGCATCACGATGACGCACTCCCTGCTGAAATATGACGGCCGCGCCATCAGCAGCGACGAAGTGGTCGAGCGTGTTCTCGACATTATAGGCAAGGAATAAATTGGAGGTACTTATGTCAAAGCAGCTACACATCGAAGCAAGTCCACAGACGGATTTCCATAGCTATAATACAGCCTGGTGTCCAGGCTGCGGCAATTTTGCCATTCAAAACGCCCTTAAGTCCACCTTAAACGAGCTGGGTCTGGACCCACATAAGGTTCTCCTGGCGGCAGGTATCGGACAGGCGGCCAAAACTCCGCAGTACATTTCCGCCAACCGCTTCTGCGGCTTGCACGGTCGCTCTCTGGCTTCAGCCAGCGCGGCCAAAATCGCCAATGACGATCTGACCGTCATTATTAACACCGGCGACGGCGACAGCTTCGGCGAGGGCGGCAACCACTTCATGGCAGCAGTGCGCCGCAACGTCAACATCACGCACATCGCTCATGACAACCAGGTCTACGGTCTGACCAAAGGCCAGGCGTCACCCACCGCCCAAAAAGGCCTCGTGACACCTGTGCAGACCGGAGGCGTGCGCAACACACCCTTCAATCCCCTGCTCAACGCCTTGACCTTAGGCGCAGGTTTCGTCGCGCGTGCTTTCACAGGTGACGCGAAGCAATTCGCCGAGATCCTTAAGGCCGCCATCGCCTACGAAGGCTATGCGCTCATCGACATCTTCCAACCCTGTGTCTCCTTCAACAAGGTAAACACCTTCCAGTGGTACAAGGAGCGTGTTCGCCCCCTCGGCGAGGACTACGACCCCACCAATTGGGAACTGGCGCTCAAAACCGCCGCGACTTTCTCCGATGACGGAATTCCGACCGGCATCCTCTACAATGTGCCCCAGGAAAATTTCAAGAGCCAAAACCCGGTCTTGAGTGCCGGCAAACCGCTGTACCAGCAGCACGTAAGTCTTGACTTCCTGGAGGAGGAAATCAAGCGCTTCGCCTAGCGATCAAGCGTTTCTCCAAGCAATCAAATCAGCGAATGTAGGGGCTGCTTCAGCCCCTATTTTTATGAAAAGTATCCTTCGTGAGCAAGTCTACGCAGAAAGTCCGCCGCCACACACATCAAAAAGCCCCGCAGATGCATGATCTGCGGGGCTAAATTATGGTGAGCCCAGGGGGATTCGAACCCTCGACCCACAGCTTAGAAGGCTGTTGCTCTATCCAGCTGAGCTATGGACCCATAATGGAGCAGGTGAAGGGAATCGAACCCTCACAGTCAGCTTGGAAAGCTGAAGTTCTACCACTAAACTACACCTGCATGACTTGCGTGAAAACGCTTTGTAATAATAGCGTATCCGAATTCAATTTGCAAGGTCACTTGAGACCTATTCGAAAAAGTTCACAGAGCAGTTCACAATCAGAGAACACAGCAGAGCGATCCTACCTGGCACCTTGTACCAGATCATTCACCACTACGCTCGCCAGGAGCAGACCTGACACGGCAGGTACAAAGACACTGCTGCCTACCGTGCGTGACCAGGAACGAATCGCCCCTGTCTCTTCATCGACCTCAGTCTGCTTGAGCGCCACTCTTGTTTCCCGGCCTGCACCGGCCGCCGCAGGTTCTTCCCGGGAATAGACCACGGTTACTTTGTCCACACCGCGCTTACGCAGTTCTTTGCGCATCACTCTGGCCAGGGGGTCCATTGTGGTTTTGGCCAGATCGCAAATTTCCAGGAGCTCCGGACGCACCTTATTCCCTGCCCCCATCGCGCTGACCACGGGCACGCCGAGGGTTTTGGCCCTGACAATCAATTCGATCTTGGCGCTGACCATGTCAATGGCGTCGATAATATAATCGTATTCGGCCAAAGGCAGCTGATCTGCAGTCTCCGCCGTAAAGAAAACCGGATGAGCATGCAAGACAAGCTCAGGGTCAATATCCCTGAGTCTCACCGCAGCTGCGTCGACCTTGCGCACCCCCAGCGTCGAATGCAACGCGAAGATCTGCCGATTCAAGTTGCTTTCTACATAGCGGTCACCATCGATCAGATCCAGCGTGCCTATCCCGCTGCGGGCCAGGGCTTCCGCCGCTTGGCCGCCAACGCCGCCAAGGCCAAAGACTGCCACTCGTGCTTGCTTCAATTTTGCCAAAGCTTCAGAACCGAGCAGCAGCTCCGTTCGGGACCATTGATTCTCCATGTACACGACTCTCTTCCTGGTTCAGGGCCAAACACAAGTAAACAACCGGCCACTGCGATAGAGGCCGGCATATGAGCGGATTGAGCGGAAGCCTACGGTCCTGTTCGATAGACGGGAGCTGCGAGATAGTACCCTTCGTCGATCGCTAAAGTCTGAAGAAAGGCAAAGAAATCTTCTGGCAGGACTCTGAGATCTTCGCTGGAGGCAGCCGAGAAAGTATCCCAGCCGCTCAGGTCACCGCTCTTGAATCCCTTCAGATACCACCTGGTACGCTGCGCTGAAGTACCGTGCGTAAAACTATCCGGCACAACATAGCCCTGTGCTTGTTTCTGCAGTGTGTCATCTCCGATTGCCTGCGTAGCCCGCATGGCTTCCTCGATATCGCCTTCCTCCAGAATGCCAGCCCGGTCAGCATAGTGTCCCCAGACCCCCGCAAGATAATCAGCTTGCAATTCGAGGCGCACGCTGAGATCATTGCGTTCCGCTTCACTGGCATTCTGCTGAGCGCGATTCACCTGTTCCATGATGCCGAGCTCATTTTGAATGTGATGGCCGATTTCGTGGGCCAAAACATAGGCCATGGCAAAGTCCCCGCCGGCTCCGAGCTCACCGCTAAGCTGGTCAAAAAAGTCCGTGTCAATATAGACGTTCTTGTCGAGCCCGCAGTAGAAAGGTCCCACAGCCGAAGAAGCTGTGCCGCAGGCAGATTGCACGGATCCACTGAAAATCGTGAGCGTTGCAGGGTTATAAGTCCTGCCCATGTCTTCGAAAATCCCCGTCCAGGTATCCTCGGTTTCGGCCAAAACCACGGACAAAAACTCGCGACGCTCCTTCTCTTCGGGTGTTTCCTGATAGCTGCCTCCCGTATTATTGTCCGGTGCTGCGACCCCCTCCCCGCCAAGTCCCAGGAAGGACAAGGGATTGCCGCCCGTGAGCAGCGTGATGATCAAGACCAGAATCAGAGCTCCGCCACTGAGGCCGCCGCCGACTTGCATTCCGCGGCTGCCGCCGGTTCGTCGACCGCGCGCATCATTTACATTCGTACTTTGTCTTCTGCCCTGCCACTTCATAATCGCATTCTCCTTCACCAGCCCATGTTTCTACATGCAAGCTTCCACACTTATTCACATTATACAAGAATAAAAAACTCCCCGCCGTATAGACGAGGAGCAA
>JAAYZH010000036.1 GCA_012514965.1 Clostridiaceae bacterium
CCTATCCTCTGCCACTGACGGAAGTGAGGCAGTTTTGTGCCAAAAAGGCGCACTTCGCCGCCGACCGGCTGCAACTCTCCGAGTATTAGCCGAATCAAAGTGCTTTTACCTGCTCCGTTTGAACCGACCAGGCCGACAAAATCACCCTTTTCGATTGCGAAATTGATATTTTCCAAAACTTCTACATCAGCGAAGTGAAATGATAGATTGACTACCTCTAGGGGGCGTTCTGCCATGATGGGCTCCTTGTGTAATTGTTTTCAAGCGCAAGTGCTTGTTCGTGACGAGATGACAACGCTTTGAATCGTACCGTATTTGCGAACGGTTCGCAAGAATACTCCTCAGGCCAAAACAAAGCCGGCACCCATTACGGTTCCGGCTGCACCAAAAATCGCTTGAACAGGTAATTATTCTTGCCAGTAAGGGCCCAGATCGCGGAAGCGCGCGTAGCGCTTCGCCAGCAGTTCTCCCGTACTGACGGTTTCGCTGCGAATCTCCGCCAAAGCTTCCGTAAAAAACTGTTTGATTCCGGCAGCGGTTTCTTCTGCCTGTGTATGGGCGCCATCCTCCGGCTCCATGATGATTGCGTCGGCGATCCCTAGTTCGAGGAGATCGGCTGCAGTAATGTGCATTATATCAGCGGCTTCTCGTTCGCGTGCGGCATCCTTCCAAAGCAGGGACGCAAAGCCACGTGGCGAAATCACGGAATAAATCGCATTCGACAGCATAGCCAGACGGTCGGCAACCGCGATACCCAAGGCGCCGCCGCTGCCGCCCTCGCCAATTACAACCGAGACAATCGGGACCTTGAGCTGCGACATCTCAGCCAGATTGCGCGCGATGGCTTCCCCTTGGCCGCGCTCTTCCGCTCCTACACCGCAATAGGCGCCGGAAGTATCAATGAAACTCAAGACCGGACGGCCGAACTTCTCGGCCTGGCGCATGAGGCGCAAGGCTTTGCGATAGCCTTCCGGGTGCGGCATGCCAAAGTTACATTGATTATTTTCTTCGAGATTACGGCCTTTGCGCTCCGCGATAATCGTGACAGGTTCGCCATTTAGGAGACCAAGGCCGCCCCAAATCGCGGCGTCCTCGCCATAGAGCCGGTCACCCTTGAGTTCAATATAGTCATCAAAAATCAATGGCAGATAATCAATGATATTGGGCCTGCCTTTGGCCCGGATCAAGTCAAGACTGTCGGAGGCCTTGACGCGTGTGGACAAGTCCTCTGTGCTGCGCAGGACTCTGGCTGTTTGATTCTCCTCGAGGCTACGTTGTTTCGCTCGATTCATTGTCTGTGCGGCATGGGAATCAGAGGTCTGATCAGGATAGTGGAAGGCCAGTAATGAACCCAGGGTAGACTTGATGCGGCTGCGAGACACAATCGCGTCCAGAAAGCCATGACTTTCCTGGAATTCGGCGCGCTGGAAATCATCAGGAAGCTTCTCGAAGATGGTGCCTTCGATCACGCGACGACCTGCGAAACCGATTATGCTTCCCGGTTCGGATAGAATGATGTCACCCAGCGAAGCGAAACTAGCTGTTACGCCGCCTGTTGTGGGATCCGTCATAAACGAAATATAAAGCTGTCCGGCAACGGCATGCTTCGCAACAGCCGCCGATGTCGACGCCATTTGCATCAAGGATACGATCCCCTCCTGCATACGAGCGCCGCCTGAGACGGTAAAGAGAATCACCGGAAGTTTTTCTGCCGTTCCAAGCTCAAACAAGCGAACGACACGTTCGCCCACTGCAGCGCCCATCGAGCCCATAATAAAGCGTGAATCCATAGCCCCGATCAGGCAAGCTACGCCTTCCACACGGGCGCGTCCGGTAACGATCGCGTCGCTCAAACCGGTTTCCGCCTGCAGACGATGCACCTTATCCTCGTAGCCCTCAAAATCGATCGGGTTGCGGGCGCGAATACTGCTGTCTACCTCTTCAAAGCTGCCCTCATCGGCGACAAGCCAAATGCGTTCCCAGGCATTGATGCGAAAGTGGTGATGACAGAGCGTGCACACCTGATGAGCTCTCTCAAAGTCATCACGAAACATGACTCCGCTGCAGGATGGACAGCGCACCCAGAGATCGTCCGGAATCGGCTGCTGATACGAAAAAGGCCTGCGAGTCTGCTCGGTCTGCGTGCTGTCTTCGCCGCCTGCATCCTGCTGAGGCTGTGCCTGCAGCGACTCGAGCAAAACAGACTCATCCTGCACGCGCTTCTTGAGGTGACTAAAAATATGATCAGACATAGGGTCCTCCTAATCGGCTCTTTACTGCTCGCGTAAAGCAGCCAGGAACTGCGGCATTTTGCGGGTCAAATATGCGATGTCGTAATTGCCGCGGATAAATTCCGGGTCGCGCAGAATCGCCAGGTGAAAATCGATGGTTGTCGGCACACCGACTATCGAAAATTCCGTGAGCGCGCGGCGCATGCGGCTGATCGCGGTGGCACGGTCCGGAGCCCAGACGATCAGTTTAGCCAGCAGCGAATCATAATAAGGCGGTACTTCGTAGCCTTGATAAATCGCGCTGTCAATTCGGATGCCGTTGCCTCCCGGCAGTAAGAGTTCCGAAATTTTGCCGGGGGCCGGCCGGAAATTCTGCAGGGGATCCTCTGCATTGATGCGGCATTCGATTGCGTGTCCAGAGAATTGAATGTCTTTCTGACGAATCGACAGTGGTTCACCGGCCGCGACTCGGATCTGCTCTTGTACGATATTGACGCTCGTGACCGCTTCCGAGATGGGATGCTCTACCTGAATACGAGTATTCATTTCCATGAAGTAGAAGCTGCCGTCGGCATCCACCAGAAACTCAAGGGTACCCGCCCCTACGTACTGTACGCTTTTGGCCAGGCGAAGCGAAGTCTCGTACATTGCCTCACGTGTGCGCTCGCTGATAAACGGCGAGCGGGCTTCTTCCAGCATCTTTTGATTGCGACGTTGAATCGAGCAGTCACGGTCACCCAAGTGGATGACATTGCCAAAGCGATCCCCCAGAATCTGTACTTCCACGTGGTGAGGGTTTTGAATAAAACGCTCAAGATAGACACGGTCATTGCCAAAACAGGCTCTAGCCTCCTGGCGAGCAGACAAATAGGCGCGCGGCAGTTCTTCAGCGGTTTCCGCGACACGCATACCGCGGCCTCCCCCGCCTGCGGTAGCTTTGATCATGACCGGGAAGCCAATGTCCTGGGCGGCTTTCAGCGCGTCAGACACGTTCTCCGGAAGATCGCGGCTGCCGGGTACGACCGGTACCTGCGCGTTGAGGGCGGTTTTTTTGGCCGTGGCCTTGTCCCCCATCAGCTGCATAGTTTGACTGTCAGGGCCAATAAAAGTCACGCCGATTTTCTGACACATTCTCACAAAAGCGGAATTCTCTGACAAAAAACCAAAACCCGGATGGATCGCTTCGGCCCCGGAGACCAGGCAGGCTGACAAAATCGCCTGCGCATTGAGATAACTGTCCGTAGAGGACGCAGGGCCAATGCAAATCGCCTCATCGGCCAGGTGCACATGCAAAGCATCGCGGTCCGCCTCCGAAAAAACCGCTACTGTGAGGATACCCATGTCGCGACAGGCGCGGATCACGGTGACAGCGATTTCGCCGCGATTAGCAATCAAGATCTTGCGAAACATGTTTACTCCTTTGCGCCCGCATCTGCGTCGCCGATGGCAAAGGTCATTTCCAGCGAACAACAGAGCTTGTCACCCACATAGGCCTTGCCTTCCCCGAAGCCGACCGGCCCGCGCATTTTGCCAATCGTCACTTCGAGACGCAGCAGATCTCCGGGTACGACCTTATTCTTAAAGCGCACTTTGTCCATGCGGCCAAAATAAGCGATCTTGCCCTTATACTCGGGACGGGACAGCACATAAAACGCGCCGATTTGCGCGATGGTCTCACAGATCAGGACACCCGGCATCACGGGCTCCTGCGGAAAATGTCCGGGTACCCAAAATTCGTCACCGGTCACTTGTTTCGTTCCGATGATGGTTTTGTCCTGAATGGCTTCTATCGTATCAATCAGCAAGAAGGGCTCTCTGTGGGGCAGCACCTGCTTGATCGCTTCACGGTCATACAACATAATCGTTTCTCCTTTGTCCCTGGGGTAAATTACTCAAGGATCAGCAGGGCTTGTCCGTACTCGACCTTTTGGCCGCTCTGGCACAATACCTCACGTACTTTGCCGCTGTGCGGGGCCAAAACCTCATTCATCAGTTTCATAGCTTCGATGATGCACAGGACATCGCCTTCCTCGACTTCGTCGCCTACGGTCACAAACGGCGGACTGTCTGGAGAGGCCGCAGCGTAAAAAACACCCACGACCGGTGAAGGAACAGCTTTACCGCTGTCTTCGACTGCAGGTTCTGCCTCCGCCTCTGTATTTTCAGCCACAGGCTCTTGCGCAAGCGGCTGGACCGGTGCAGCGTAAGCAGGTGTCGACACCACAGAGGACGACTCACGCTTGAGATGCAGCTCGACATCCTCTTCTTCATAACGTAATTCGCTGACACCGAATTCCTGCATTGCGGCAAGCCATTGGCGCAGTTTCTCTGCATCCATTTTCATAGTGTTTCCTCGTATTTCTCTAGGCAGATCACGCCATTCTGGCCGCCAAAGCCGAGTGAATTGCTAAGTGCCACGCGGGCATCACTTGGTCTTGCCTGACCATAAACATAATCAAGATCACATTCCTCAGCCTTGTTGACCAGGCCGCGAATCGGCGGAATCACACCATCGCGCAGAATAAAGGCTGTAGCGATGGCTTCGATTGCGCCTGCTGCGCCCATAAGATGGCCGGTATTGCCCTTAATCGAAGTAATTTGAATCTCATAGGCTCTGGCACCCAGAGCTTGCTTGATCGCGATCGTTTCATACTTATCATTAAGAGGTGTGGACGTGCCATGGGCATTGATGTAATCGATCTCTTCGGGCTTGCGTCCTGCGTCTTCGATGGCCATCAGCAAGGCTCGGGAGTCACCGCGGCCTTCCGGATGCGGACTGGTGATGTGGTAGCCGTCCGCTGTAGCACCGTAGCCTGTGATCTCCGCGATGATTTTGGCCCCACGTTGCACGGCGCTCTCCAGAGATTCCAGAATCAGAATACCTGCTCCTTCGCCGCTGAGGAACCCGTCTCTGTCACGGTCAAAGGGCCGCGACGCCAGCTCCGGATCTGTCTGGGTGGTAAGAGCAGTCATGTTCACAAAGCCGCCAATCGCGCTGGGACGGATCGGTGCTTCGAAACCGCCGGTCACGCAGATGTCCAGATAGCCGTTCGTAATCTTCTGGAAGGCTTCACCGATCGCATTCGTGGAAGATGCGCAGGCAGTCGCGATTGCGTAGTTCACACCATAGATCGGATATTCCATCGCTACCCGCCCCGACGTCATATTACTGATGAACATGGGAATGTAGAGCGGAGAGATCACTTTCTCCCCCTTATCGAAGTACTTGCCAATCTCGGTTTCCATCGTTGTGTAGCCGCCGATACCGGTGCCCAGAATGACGCCCATGCGGAAAGGATCATAGTCCTCAAGCTTGAGACCGGAGCTCTCGATCGCCTCCTTGACGGCGGCCAAAGCAAACTGTGTGGAACGATCTAGACGACGCACTTCTTTGCGCGAAAAGTAATCTTCGGGATTAAAGTTCTTGACTTCTGCAGCCAACGTACATTTAAATTCCGAGGCATCGAAAGCCGAGATCGGCGCGGCTCCATTGGCCCCGTTCTTCAGTCCTCTCCAATATGCTTCACTGTTATTGCCGATCGGGCTGATCACGCCGGTGGCGGTAATGACGACACGTCTGCGTCCTTTATGGTTGAGATAATTCATACGTACTCCTTTTGGCTTTGCCCATATTCGCTCAGCCTTTGTTTTGTAAAATTCCATCTGTCCGCGCCGCCTGAACACTCATTCGTAAGCTAGCGCAGCGTGAGGCTAAAGGATCATGCCGCCCGATACTTCCAGGACCTGGCCGGTGATGTAGCTGGAATCCGCAGACAGCAGGAAACTCACTACACTCGCGATTTCAGAGGGCTGCGCCATGCGTTTCAGCACAATCTGATTCAGCGCGGCCTCTCTGGCCTTTTCGCTCATGCTGTCTGTCATATCGGTCTCGACCATGCCCGGAGCGATCGCATTGACAAGAATATTGCGCGAAGCAAATTCTTTGGCCATAGTTTTCGTTAAGCCGATCAATCCGGCTTTGGCGGCACTGTAATTCGCTTGCCCGGGATTGCCGTACAGGCCGATAACAGACGCCATATTCACGATACGGCCGCTGCGAAGTTTCATCATCGACGGAATCGCGGCTTTCGCCATCAGGAACGGACCGCTCAGGTCGGTCCGCAGAACTGCATTGAAATCATCTTCACTCATGCGCAGCAGGAGCCCATCACGATTGACGCCGGCGTTATTTACCAGACCTTCGACCTTGCCTTCGAAAAAGTTCTCCGCTTCTGTGATCAGACGACGACAATCCTCTTCGGATGTCACATCCGCCTGCACGGCAGCAACCCGGCCTTCCGCAGCAGCCACAATTGCTTCTGCTTCCGCGGTTGCCGAACGGTACGAAAAACAGACTTTGTGTCCATCCTGCAACAAACGCTCTACTATGGCGCAGCCAATTCCGCGCGAACCTCCCGTTACGACTACATTCATATATTTCTCCCTTTTAGTAGATTCACTGTCGCGAATCTCGTCTTTAGCCAATTTGAGTTCTCTCTGTTAGCAAATAACTGAAACTACCAGCGCAACAGAATGGCGCCGGAACTGAGACCGCTGCCAAAGGCACAAATCAAGATCAAGTCACCTTTATGCAGCCTGCCCTGTTCATTGAGGCGGCTCAAGCAATACGGGATCGATGCAGACGACAAGTTGCCTGTATCCTCCAGCATCACAACCACACGGTCTTCAGGTATCTCGGAGTGTTTCGCCGCCGCATGAATAATGCGTTGGTTCGCCTGATGCGGCACATAGAGATCGATGTCCTGTACCGCGATACCGGCCTTGTCACACGCCGTTTGCGCAAGGTCTATCAGCTCCTGAACCGCGTAGCGATAGACCTCTGATCCGCTCATATAAAGTTTATGGCGTTCATTAGGCATACGCAAGACTGGGGTTCTGCTGTCCTGGCCAAAGGGATGCGTGACTTCATCAAGTGCTCGGCAGCTCAAAGCCGCGATAAGCTCGGTTTTGGTCCGCAAGACACTGGCCAATAGCTCACTTCCCTGTTTGCCGACAAGTACCGCCCCGGCTCCGACGCCAAAAAGTACACAAGTGGTGCGGTCTTCGAAATCTATGATGTGGCTCATGGCTTCACTGGAGACCACCAGGATGTAGCGCATGTCCGGATCCTGCAAGTAACGGCTGGCCAGATCGAGAGCATAGATAAAGCCTGAACAGGCTACGTTCATGTCAAAAGCAAAAGCATGTTCTGCACCTAACGCTTTCTGAACAAACGATGCCATGGCAGGAGTGAAATAGTCCGGGGTGGTGGAAGTAAAGATGATTCCGTCGAGTTGCGCTGCCTCTACACCCGCGTCCTGCAAAGCGCGACGCGCAGCTGCAACGCCCATCTCCCAGCAATTTTCGCCGTTGGCATAATGGCGGGAGGCAATTCCGCTTCTCGAGCGAATCCATTCATCTGAAGTATCGACTATATGCGATAGTTCTTCATTGGTTACGGTAAGCTCAGGAAGATAATAACCAGAGCCTAATATTCCGATTTGCATATTTTTCCTCTTATGATCCTTAATTTATGATATCCGGATGAACGATGTGCTATAAAATAATCAGGTTGAAATTTACATTTGACTGTTCGTTGTGCTAAGCTGAAATTACTTTGATCTTCAAAGTAATTCTAGGATAGCGACTTTTGGGCCCAAGGTCAAGAGGTCTTCGTGATTTGGCCGCGAGCCTGCGAATCAAGAAAGAGGAATGTATGAAGAATGCTTATCTATTTTCAGGGCAAGGAGCACAAATTGTCGACATGGGCAAGGATCTGGCGGAGCAATATCCATCCGTGCAGGCCTTCTATGACCAAGCTGCAGACATACTGGGTTACCAGCCCTTGGATCTTACCGAAACACAACTAGCGGATACGCTCTACGCGCAACCTGCCACCGTGTGTCTCAGTCTGGCGATTTGGCAGGCTTTGCCGCCAGCAACGGATGAGTATGTACTGGGCGGCTTTTCACTCGGTGAATACGCTGCCTTTGCCGCTGCGGGAGTATTTGATACGGAGTCTCTCCTGCATTTGGTCGCCGAGCGCGCTCGCTTGATGTCAATCGCCTCCCAAACAGCCTCAGGCAAGATGTACGCGGTCCTGGGTCTGGAAGATCAGGTGATAGAAACTGTTTTGGCCCAAACAGACTATGCGGGCCGGGTCTGGCCGGTGAATTACAACTGTCCCGGACAACTCGTCATCGCAGGCAGCAGTGAAGCTGCGGACGCCGCCGCCGCGGAGCTCAAAGCCTCCGGGGCCAAAAGAGTGCTCGCCCTGCAAGTTTCCGGCGCCTTTCACACACCGCTGATGCAGCCTGCCGCCGAAGCACTTTCGCGTTTCGCCGCTGAGCTGAATATTCAGCCCCCCAGTTGTCCGCTCTACAGCAACGGTACAGCTTTGCCGCTGTCTGCTTCTGCCGCTGCGAGCTTCCCGGGCTATCTGGCCCAGCATATGACAGGACCGGTCCTCTGGACTCAAACAATCACGAATATGTATAACGCCGGTGTGCGGCGTTTTGTTGAGCTCGGTCCGGGCAAAACCCTTCGCGGCCTGGTCCAGAAAATTCTCAAAGGGCACGACGATGTGGAGATTCTAAACATTGGTACTGCCGCAGACTTGACAGATTTTCTGATGCGTACGTAATCTTGCACGCGCGATACAAGAAATCCCGGCCGTTTGTGGATATCCACTCCGGTCGGTATTTTTTGCCTAATTTCTTTAAGTATCCTTCAAAGTTCGATCTCGCAAATTGTGCTGAAGCTTTGTCTTGAACCATACCGCTTTTCGATTTACTATATAGGCACTTATTAAACTGCATCGGTATGTGTTTTTCAGACCGGTCCATTCTTAGCGGGGGATAATTATGCCTTTACTTTCACTCTCCGGTCTGCTGCCTCAAACCTACTGGGTTTTGCTGGCTGCGGTCTGTGTCGTTGTTATAGGAGTTTCGATCTTCTACTTGCTGCGCAACCGCAAGTTTCATTTGCGATTTATGCAGACACTATCACAGACCACAGATAGTATCGCAGCCCTTGATCGCTGCAAGATAGAGAACTTAGAGTCCGTTCGCGAAGCCATGCAGAGTGACGCCTATCCCCTGCTCTCTTCCTTTGGAGATAAACTAGCTCAGGATGCGGACAGGCTGTATCAGGGCAAATGGATTGGCGACCCCACACCATTGCTGCAACGCGACCATGTTCTGACTCGCGGCGAGTACCGTTCCACCAGCAGCGAGATTCCGGTCCAGATCTTGTCTGTCTCCGTTCTAGCCTCCTCTGTCTTTCTGCTTTTTGGCTTATCCAGCGCCTCTGATCGGGATGTAATTCTGCGTCTCGCCTCACTTCCGGCTATTCTTGGCTCAATCGCAACTCTCTTGCTATTTTTCCAGAGTTACCGCGCGCGTCTCGGAATGGATCGCGGTCTGACGCACTTGGCTGAGACCATCACGGAGAAAGTCCCTGTATTCAGAGAACTCGCAGGCACTGCAGCCTTGATCGAATCCTTCTTTCGTTATGATCGCCAAATGGCCGATTCCATCACGCAGCTCACAAACACAGTCGAAGAGCTGACACACAGTACGCTGGCTGATAAATTGGCCGAGAATGTACGGCTGGTTCTGGAACGCGAGCTCACACCGCCCATGGTCCAAGCCACAGAAACACTGGGTGCTTTGGCCGGAGAATTGACCCGGCGCCAGGAAGACGGCATGAAAGATTTGGCCGAAAATTTCACCACTTCTTTGGCCGCTTCAATGGAGGAGCACCTCAGCCCCTTCTATCAGGAAATCTCGAATCTTACGCAGGATCTCTATGAGGCAAACAAGCAGACCGAGATCTCACTGTCGACTATGGAGAACTTCAAACAGCAAAGTCTGGATATTCAGCAAGGTCTCAATTACACCATCGAAGAACTGCGCCAGGTTCGCAGTGACTGGCAAACGGATCTCAAACAGAGCACGGAATCTCTGTCCAGTCTGGCCTTGACCAGTGCTAAGCTCGCTTCATTGCAGGCCGGCAGCGAAGCCAATTTGGCAGGTGAGATCTCTATCCTGCGCCAAAAGATCGGGGAGCTTCAAGACACCTTGTATCGCGTTACCCAGGGCTTGCATATGGAGAACCAGCATGGTGCTGAAGTGGTGCATGCGCTCACCGATACTTCCCAGAAGACCCTGGGTGACATGCGTCAGCTGACCATGCTCCTGGTAGACCAGACCGACGTGCTCTCTCGTCAGAACGATAGCCTTCGCGCGAGCCTGACAGGCCTTGAGAACGGTTTGAATCAATCTGTGCAGAACTTCTCCACGCAGCTCCTGGCAGGCGTCAGTCAGACGCTGGACAGCTTTGACGAGGGTCTGGCTGAGCTCACGGAGCGTCTGTCAAACACCACTGCTGAAATCAATGACACAGTAGGTGTCTGGGTGTCCGATATTCGTTGGAGTGAAGAATACCGTTACGCC
>JAAYZH010000037.1 GCA_012514965.1 Clostridiaceae bacterium
CGAATACTGACAACAAAGACGCAGCCTGGAAAGTCATCAGCTACTTCCAGTCGGAGGAATTCCTCAAGGGTTACCTCGAGAAAGGTTATAGCCTACCAATCACAAATTACATGGATGGAAAGATTGATAAGAGCAAAACCGGCCGTCTCGCCGACTTCTCGTTGCAAGATTACGAATCCGTCTATCCGACTCCTCCGGCCGTCAATCTCCAGGGTGATGATTATCGCACCGTACTCTGGAATGTTGTAATGGGCTACGTCGAAATCGAAGACGCGATCAATGACCTCAACACGCGTTACAACGCCGCACTTGATGCGGACGTCGCATCCGGTACGACCAAGAGACTCATCATCGCCGACTACGATCCTTTGAATCCCAGCTCTGGTACCGCTACTTACAGCACAAATTAAGAACATTACTCGAGCCTGTGCAGGGGAATCGGAGTTGCGCAGCAACCCCGATTCCCCTGCTTTTTTACTCCCGTCTGACCCTTTGCTGCAACGACCTGCCCAAACGAAAGTGTTTGCGGCAATCGAATGAGGTACTCGCATATGAACTCAAAACCAAGACTGAAAGCAGGTAAAAAACCCGCATCCGATTCAGTGGCCGCCGGCCTGATGCTTCTACCGGCGATCCTCTTGCTCATTCTCTGCTCGATCTATCCATTTATCTGGATTTTTCGCTATGTTGGTTACAACTACAACGGTTTTACTGCCGTATACACTGGCACTCAAAACTTCACAAGAATGCTCAACGACATCGCTTTTTGGAAAAGTGTAGTTGTTACTTTCGAATATGCTGGATTGAAACTGATTTTTATACTTCCGATGGCTCTAATGGCAGCGCTGATGCTGAACATGCGGATGAGAGGGCATGCAGCTTTCCGTGGCATTTACTTTATGCCTACCGTAATTTCTACTTCGATTGCAGGTATGATCTTTGCTTTCATTTTCGCCACCCAAAATGGTATAGCCAACGAGGTGCTGCAAGCTCTCCATCTTATCGACACCCCGATTAAGTGGCTGACTTCTCCAGACAAAGTCTTGTCCGCAATTACGATTCTTGCAGTCTGGGGCGGCTTGGGCAACTACATGCTATATTTCTCGACCGGCATCAACGGCATAAGCACTGATGTCTATGAGTCTTCCAAAATTGACGGTGCTAATAGTCTGCAGAATTTGGTCTACGTCACGCTGCCTATGCTCGCACCTGTTCTCAAGGTGGTTCTCTTACTAGCAATCACCAGTGCATTTAAGGATTACGAAGCGATTATGGTTTTGTCTAGAGGCGGACCCGGCAATCGTTCCATGGTTATGTTCCTCTATATTTACAACATGATCTTCGGCACGAATAACTCATCACAACCACAAATCGGCTATGGCGCTTTGTTGAGTGTAGTAGCGGCAATCATTGTCGGTGGTGTTACGATTATCTACCAGCTTGTTTCGCGCAAACTGGATCATGTTACAGAATAGGAGCATACAATATGAGTAAGAATCACGCTGTATATTCTAAGGGAACAAAAGTCACGCGAAGCTTGACCTGGCTCTTCATGCTATTTATGGCCATCTTGATGGTTTTCCCCGTTGTGTACATAGTTCTAGGTTCGTTTAAAACCAATGCCGAACTGCTGGTAGGCGGTACTAACCTTTTCCCCGCCAAGTTCATCCTCACGAACTATTCCGAAGCCTGGACTCAAGCTAATTTTGCCCAGTACACGCTTAACAGCGTTATTTTGGCTACCGGGGTCATGTTGCTTTCACTCGTGAATGCCACTATGGCCGGATATGTGTTTTCGCGCAAGGAATTCAAGGGTAAACGCTTGCTGTATGGTTTGTTCATCGCCTTTATGTTCATCAACGTAGGATCGATCTCTTTGAGGCCTTTGTTCGAGCTTGCGGTCAAGCTACGCATGAACAACAGCTTATTGTCAGTCATTTTGATATCAGCAGGTGGCGGTCAGGCAACCTACATCTTCTTGTCGCGCGGTTTCGTCGATGCTCTGCCACGAGAGTTGGATGAGGCGGCTAAAATCGACGGCTGCTCATTCCTCCAAACTTACCGTATGATTATTCTCCCTCTCTTGAAGCCTGTTGTCGCAACCATAGCGATTCTCTCCTTTCGGCAGGGCTGGAACGAATACATCATGCCACTAGTTTTTACGATGACAAACGAAAAGCTTAGACCTTTGACTGTGGGTGTCAACATGCTCAAGAACGCAGGGGATGGCACCGCTGCCTGGCATATAATGTTCGCCGGCGCAACCATCGCGATCATTCCGATGCTGATCGTGTATGCTTTCTTTGGCAGGTATTTTATGAGCGGTATCGCTGCTGGCGCGGTGAAAGGATAAACATGGAGGCTACAATGGAGACAGAGAATACTTGGAGTCTTGGGCAAGATGGCTTTGTAATGCAATATATGATAGCAGGGCCGAAGGTCGAGGATTTCACCTCATCAGCCCAGGCCGCGGACCAACTAGCCCTGGAAGCTAAGCTGCGCAGCGAAATTACCAGCCAGAAACCCTCGCGGAAGGATGTGCGGGTGAAACTCGGTGAAATGGGTGAAGACGGCAGCGTCTGGGAAGTGCATGCTTCTTTTGGCAGCTGTTTTATTGACAAATCCGAATTTTACTCCACCTTAAAAACGATTCACATTGAGGCGGCGACTAGCCTGCTGGTCCCCACCAAACGCGATGTGGCGGTCCGAATTTGGACATACATGGCTGTGGCCATTTATCTGAACGGCGTAAAACTGGATGAAATTGCCAAGCCTGTCTACAAGCCGATGCAGTGGCTGGATGTCACCCTGCCTCTGGAATCAGGTTTGAATGAAGTGTACTTCAGTTGCGACAATCTCGGCGTACGAGACACCCGTAATTTGTTGGGCATGCAGGTGCTGGGAGATGTGTCGGATGTTCGGGTGACTTTACCGGATCTCGCGCAGCAAGACCAGGTCTGCCTTGACACTGCTTTCTTGGAAGCTTTGAGACTTTCCGGTGACAAAGTAGTGTTTCCGGGCCTTGCGCCGGATGGCATGCATGTTCACCTGGTCAAGGAAAGTCCCGACTTCTACGCAGCAGATTTACTGCCCGATACTATCGACGCCGCTGGTCTAGCAGAAGTCATTGTCCCCGCCGAAATCGCTACTATACGGGTGCTGGTGCAGCGTCCACATTATTCGTTTAGTCGAACGATGGAGTTTGCAGATCGCAGAAAACCGCTTGTTGAATTACCAGGTCCTGTCAAGTCCAAGGCAGAGCACCTCCGAGAAATCATGACGCGAATCGCCGATGTAACAAGTCTGAATCGCGGGCACTTTGGCTTTTCTGTGATGAGTATTTTGGCCAGAAAGTATATCGGTACTAGTGGTCCGGAAGACCGGAAGCTTCTCCTCAAGGACCTTGATTTAATTGAGCGTCGCGTGGACTGCGCCGACTTCCTGGTCTGCGGATGGCTGCGTTATGTCAAGAACTACGAATTGGACGACGAGCTGGCTGCCCGGGCCAAAGAAGTTCTCGTCGATTTCCGCTATTGGATGAATATGCAAGGCACCGATGGTATGTGCTTCTGGAGTGAAAATCATTCGTTGATGTTCTATTCGTCAGCCATGCTAGTTGGTGAGCTGTACCCCGACGAGCAATTCCCGCGCGCTGCTATGAACGGCCGTGAGCTGTCGGCTTTTGGCCGGGATAAAGTACGCCAGTGGCTGGCTGACCTTGAAGCATTCGGCTTCGAAGAATTCCAAAGCAATGTGTACATGAGCGTGACCTTCGCCGCCCTGCTCAACCTGGTAGACTACGCAGACGATGAAATATCCCAAAGAGCTACGCTGTTGTGTGACCGGATTCTCACGGGACTTAGCGTCCAGACGTTTAAGGGTTGTTTGATCGCACCTATGGGCCGAGTCTATCGCGGCAATATCTATCCCTTCGCGTGCGGAACGCAGTCCATTCTGAACTGGATCGATCCGTCTGCGCCATACAGCTTCGGAGAAGGCTGGCTGGCCTACATCGCTACTAGTAAATACCAAGTACCGGAGAAACTGTTCGAACTCATGCAGCAAGAGCTGACGACTGAATACACAAGTGGCAACGCGTTGATCAAGCTCGAGAAGACAGAGGACTACTGCCTGACCTCTGTACAGTCGCCTCGCCTGGACAGCTGGACGCGCTGGCCGAATTTGCGCGCAGTTGGTGATGCTGAAACGGATACGCACGAATTCACAAAATCGTTGAACGAAAGCTTCCATGGCACGTCGTTCTTTGAGCCCGGCACATTCGGCTATCAGCAGCATTTGTGGTCGGCCGCGCTCTCCCCGGAAGCGGTCCTCTTTGTCAATCACCCCGGCACTTCTTCTGAAGCAACTGACTTACGCCCGGGCTATTGGCATGGAAACGGTGTCATACCTGCAATTAAGCAGGTGGAGGGTGTGCTCGGTGGGATCTACGTTATCCCGAATACGCATCCCATCCACTTTACACACGTGTATTGTCCGTTATTTCGTTTTGACGAAACCCACATCGATAAGCACTGGCTGTTCCTGAAAAAGGACAACGGCTATTTAGCCTTGTGGTCGAGCGGTGTTCTCGAAGCGTATAACGATACGATCTTTGGCAGTGAGTTCCGCGTCTACAGCGACAATCATGCCTATCTGTGCTTCGCTGGCTCCGCCGGCGACTTCTCTGACCTTGCCGCCTTCGCCGAATCCGTTAAGCTAAGAGAGCCTGTTTATGACAGCGTGGCACGCGTCTTGACGGCCCGCAACTTCAATCATAAATTCACAGAAGGCA
>JAAYZH010000331.1 GCA_012514965.1 Clostridiaceae bacterium
GCCGATCCCCTGCTCTTCCATTGCCTTGATTAAGGACGCTTCGGTGTAGCGGGCCGGGGGCTGTGTGAATTTCTGTTCCGGCAGGAGTTTGACGAAGTTCAACTCTTCTCCTTCAACGAGTTCCGGGATACGCTCTTTGCCATTATCATCTGCAGCCTTGTCACCGCTGTAGTCGTCATAGAGCTGGAGGAAACCAGGGAATACGATGGTTTCGCCGTTGGTCCTGAATATATGGCTGCGATTACTGATATCAAGCGAAACCGTGTCGATCACGGCAGCAGCCATTTGAGATGCCATAAATCTCTTCCAGATAAGCTCATAGAGACGGTATTGTTCGGGGCTTAATGAATCGCGCACTTTTTCGGGCGGGAGGTCAAAGTGAGCCGGTCTTATCGCTTCATGCGCATCCTGTGAAGCGTTCTTGTTACGAAAGTAGCGCGGCTTATCAGGAAGGAATTTTGGCCCATAAATATCATTGATCAACGAACGTGCTTCTTGCAAAGCTTCATCGGATATTCGAACCGAGTCAGTTCTGATGTAGGTGACCAAAGCCATCTGGCCCTGGCCCGCTATGTTGACACCCTCGTAAAGTTGTTGCGCAATACTCATGGTGCGCCGTGACGCGTAACCCATACGACGAGAAGCGTCCTGTTGCAAGGTACTGGTCGTAAACGGCGGAGCAGGCTGCTTTTTGCGTTGGCCCTTTTTAAGGCGAAAAACTTCATATAGGTCAGGCTGCAAGCTGTGCAGAATATTATCGGCTTCTTCCTTCGAGCCCACATTCCGTTTACTGACCTTGCCATCCTTCTCTTCGCCGTGATAGCGCACCCGAAATTGTGCAGTGTCGGTCAGTTTCGTCAGAAATACATAAAGGTTCCAATACTCTTCCGGAATAAAAGCTTCTATCTCGCGTTCGCGATCCACCAGCATTTTGGTGGCCACAGACTGCACTCGACCGGCAGACAAACCCTTGCGGATCTTCTTCCACAACAAAGGACTCAGTTCGTAGCCGACCAAGCGATCCAAAATACGTCTGGCCTGCTGAGCATCAACCAGATCCATATTGATCGGACGAGGATTCTTGACCGCTTCTTTCACGGTTTTTTCGGTAATTTCGTTAAAAGTCGTACGGCACATAGAGGATGGGTCGATTTTGAGAATCGTTGCTAAATGCCAGGCAATGGCCTCTCCTTCGCGATCCGGGTCCGTCGCGAGCAGGATATTCTCAGCATCTGCCGCCAGCTCTTTGAGCTCACGGATCACCTTGTCCTTACCCTTCATATTGATATAGCGAGGCGCGAAATTGTTCTTGACATCCACACCAATTGTCGAAGATGGCAAATCACGGATATGGCCTACCGAGGCTGCGATTCGATAATCCCTACCTAAATAGCGACCTATGGTTTTCGCCTTTGCCGGAGATTCTACTATCAAAAGATTTTTTATCATATTTGTCTAAGCACCTAGCCTTTACGTCTGTACAATGTCGAATTGCATTTTTGTATTATATACATAGATTTCAACTCTTTGTCAAAAACAGCATTCCGCGTGATCGCGAAATGAATCCGGCCGCTTCATAGGCAACCAGGCGAATTCTGAGTTCTTTGTCCGGAATATCGAGTCGTTTCGCCAGTTCATATTCACTCAGGGGCGCTGCCGATAATTCGCGCAGCAGCGGATCGCGACTCACAGAATCGCTGTTCACATCACTCGCAGCCGGATCGATGGCCAAAGCAACCAAGATATCCCTGTAATCTAGCACAGGAATTGCTCCATCCCGAATCAGGCGGTTGCAGCCAACAGAGTTTGGCTGATAAACAGATCCCGGGACAGCGAGAACATCCCTTCCCTGCATAGCCGCGAATTCAGCGGTAATCAACGAACCGCTGTTCAGCCCCGCCTCTACTAGTAAAACCGCGTGACTTAATCCGCTGATCAGCCGATTGCGGGCAGGGAAAAAATTCTTGAGGGCTTTCACTCCCGGCGCATGCTCCGACAGCAGAATCCCTTCCTCTGCAATTTCACGCATGATATCGCGGTGTTCGGGTGGATAACAGCTGTCCAGTCCATGGGCCAGACAGGCGATGGTGAAACCTTGATTCTGTAGGGCTGCCAGATGCGACAATGTATCGATACCGCGGGCCAGACCGCTGATGATTCCGACACCATAGGGCAAAACAGGCGGTATTACTTCTTCAACGAAACGTCGTCCGTAGGCCGTCATTCTGCGGCTTCCGACAACAGCGAGAAAATGTTCTGTCGTACAGAGCAAGTCAATTCTCCCCTTATAAAACAGGATCAA
>JAAYZH010000332.1 GCA_012514965.1 Clostridiaceae bacterium
GAACACCGGACTGATTGACCTTGATCGGCAAATAGGTGGACTGACCGCCATATTGTTTCCGTCCGACAACGCGCTTGGAGTACTGAACAGGTATGCGACGCTCAGCCAATTGCGTGAAGATGACGAAGAGCAGCAAGGCCAAAGACGCAACCAGGAAAACGATCAGGAGCAGACTGGCAAGCCAGGGACCCCATTGATTGTTGATATCCCAGGCGCGAACTGTGAGCCACAATGACTGCAGCATCTGCGGAACGCGGGAAATGATACCCACAAAGATCAGGACCGAAATGCCGTTGCCGACGCCTTTGTCATTTACTTGCTCACCAAGCCAGGTAACCAAAGCAGTACCGGCCGTAAAGGAGAAGATGACGACGATTGCGTTCAACCAAGCGGGCAACTGGGATACGGTAGCTGTGCGGGTCGAGAACCAGAAGGCAAACGACTGCAAAACAGCTAACCCGATCATCAAATAACGAGTGATCTTCTGTATCTTCTTGCGGCCTGACTCCCCTTCTTTGGCCATACGTTCTAACGAAGGAATGGCCACAGTGAGAAGCTGAATAATAATGGATGCGTTGATGTACGGTTGCACACCGAGTGCGAAAATCGAGACCGAAGTCAAGGCGCCGCCGGAGATGATGTCCATCATTTGGCCTAACTGGCCAAAGTTGCGAATCAAATCCGTGAAGGCTGCGCGGTCGATTCCGGGGACCGGGATATGCGAGCCAATACGATACAACAAAACGATGATGAGGGTAAAAATCATGCGCTTACGCAACTCGGGTACCCGAAAAGCACTCTTCAAGGTTCCAACCATGCTTGACATGACTTATACCTCCTCAGCTAGGCCCCCGGCCTGTTCGATTGCTTCCTTAGCAGAAGCAGTAAACTTAGCCGCGCGAACCGTCAATTTGCGATTGAATTCGCCGCCGCTCAGGATTTTGATCCCGTCGTTGTCGTGACCGAAGCTGACGAGACCAGAGTCTTTGATCAAATCAATGTCAACGACAGTCCCATCTTCAAATTGCTGCAAACGGCCAAGCTGTATCTCTACATAGTTGTAGGCGAATTGCTTGTTGTTGAATCCACGCTTAGGCAGACGGCGGAACAGAGGAGTCTGTCCACCTTCAAATCCCCAACGGACACCACCGCCCGCACGGGAGTTCTGACCTTTGTGACCGCGACCGGCTGTTTTGCCGTTTCCGCTGCCTACACCGCGGCCTTTACGCCAGGCCTTCGGGCTGGCACCCGGAGTTGCTTTAAGTTCATTTAGTTTCATTATCCGGATTCCCCCTTAGATCTCTTCACAGGTGACCAGATATGATACCTGGCGGACCATTCCGCGGATAACCGGAGAATCATCCTTTTCGACAGATTGGCCGATCTTACGAAGACCCAGTGCCTGAACTGTCTTTCTGTGAATGCGATTTGTGCTGTTTGTGCTCTTTACGAGTGTAATCTTTACCTTAGCCATGTCGTGATGTCCTTCCTTAAAGAATCTCGTCGGCACGTTTGCCGCGAATTCTTGCTACATCCTCAACAGATTTCATCGCCTTAAGCGCTTCCATCGTAGCGTTGACTACGTTGTTAGGATTGCTGGTACCAAGAGACTTGGTACGAACGTCCTTGACGCCGGCCAATTCCATGACCGCACGTACCGGACCGCCGGCAATAACGCCGGTACCGGGCTTGGCCGGCTTCACGATGACCTTGCCTGCGCCGAAGTTACCGACGTATGCATGGGGAATCGTTGTACCGTCCAAAGGCACATGAATCATGTTGCGCTTAGCGGCTTCAACACCCTTACGAATGGCTTCAGGGATTTCAACGGACTTGCCGGTACCCTTGCCTACATTGCCTTGGCCGTCACCTACGATGACGAGGGCAGAAAAACGCATGTTGCGTCCACCTTTGACCGTCTTCGAGACACGCCCGATGTGAATCACGCGCTCCATGAGTTCTGGTTTTGTCGCATCGATCTGCATGTTTTCCTCCTCGCTTAAAACTTCAGTCCGGCTTCTCTGGCAGCTTCGGCCAGAGCAGCAACACGTCCGTGGTAGATGTATCCGCCACGATCAAATACTACATCTTCGATGTTCTTCTCGAGTGCGCGTTTGGCGACCAGAGCACCGACCTTGGATGCAGCGGCAACGTTGCCGCCATCCGGTGTATCTGCCTTGATCTCGGCATCCAACGTGGAGGCCGCGGCCAAGGTATTGCCGCTCATGTCATCAATGACCTGAGCGTAGATGTGACGACTGCTGCGGAAGACACAAAGACGGGGTTTTACCGCGGTTCC
>JAAYZH010000333.1 GCA_012514965.1 Clostridiaceae bacterium
CCGAGATCCATGCTCGGATTACAACGCTTTTTGCCAAACCCCATCTCTTTCAATACGAAAACTCCTCCCTGCACGGCGCAGGGAAGAGTTTCATTTATTTCACTTAAAGCATTAGACCGAGTAAGCAATTCCGGCAAGCGTACATCAGCTGCCGCGCAGCTCATTCGGGTGCCGGCCGCCCTTCACAACCCCTTAGAACTTCACTTCAGCGCCGGTCTCCGCTGAACGGTAGATTGCGTCGAGAATCTTGGTCACAGTGAAGGCCTCCTCGGGATGGACGAGCGGCTCGGTGTCATTGAGCACGGCTTCGAGCCATTGCTTTCACTCGAGGAAGCCGGGGTCGGCGCTTTGGCCGCTGAAATAGGCTACGGCCCCGCTGCCGCTCATCTTCTCGTCGCTGAGAATGCCGTTGTGGCCGCGATTGTAGTGGAGCTCGTTGCCCTTGAAGCTCATGCCGGAACGGACTTCGGCACCGGCCTTGGTACCGCAGAGGGTGGTGGAGGCTTCGCGGGATTCCATCAGGTTAATGGCCCAGGAGGAGCGGATCACGATCGTGGCGCCATTGGCCATCTTGACGAAACCGAAGGCGGAGTCTTCCACTTCGTAGGTGGCGGGATCCCAGGGGCCGAAGATGTTGCCGTCGGTGGCTTCCTGCAGGCCGCCGAGCTTGTAGAAGACGCTGCCGGTGGCGGAGGCGGGCTCGTAGTTGTCCATCATCCACAAGGTCATGTCGAGGGCGTGGGTGCCGATGTCGATCAGGGGGCCGCCGCCTTGTTGGGCTTTATCCGGGAAGACGCCCCAGGTGGGGACGCCGCGGCGGCGGATGGCATTGGCTTCGGCGTAGTAGATTTCGCCGAGCTCACCGTTCGCGCAGGCCTTGTGCAGGGACTGCACTTCGGGTCGGAAGCGGTTCTGGTAGCCGACGGTGAACTTCTTGCCGCTGCTCTTCCAGGCGGTCATCATCTGCTCGGCGTCGGAGGCGGTGGCGGCCATGGGCTTTTCGCACAGGACGTGTTTGCCGGCTTCGAAGGCTGCGATGGTGATGGGGGCATGGGAGACGTTCGGGGTCAGGACGTGGACCACATCGATGTCGGGATCGGCCAAAAGCTCCCTGTAGTCGGTGTAGGTTTTCGCCTCGGATACGCCATATTTCACCGCGCTCTCCTGCGCCCGTGCTTCGATGACATCGCAGAAGGCGACCAGGTCGGCTTTGTCCGCGTTGCCTTGCAGGCTGACGAAGTGCTTCTGGTTTGCGATGCCGCCGCAGCCGATGATGCCTACTTGCAGTTTTCCGTTTTTCATGTGTTTCATTCTCCTTTGTAGTCGATCGGGGAGGTTGTGTGGTCAGAAAAACCACACGGAAATAACAAATTTTTCATTACGTGTAATCATACAAAACACCACAAGGCTTGTAAATTCGACTATTCACTGTTTTGACTATGCAGATGTGTGCAGATCAACAGACTTTACCTGATCAATTGACAAAGATCGGAGGCAAGTGCAGAATTTATAACACTTATAATACTTATTATAGTCGCAAAGCTTGCGCATGAGGAGAGGTACCCGATGAAAGTAGGCATTCAATTGTATTCTGTACGTGAGCACATGGCTGCTGATCCCATCGCCACGATCCGTGAGGTCGTGGGGGCGGGCTATCGCAATCTGGAGGCGGCGAACCACAACGCGTCGGCTGATCCCGGTGTGGGTTTTGGCATCAGTGCTGAAGTGGCGAAGAAGCTCTTGGAAGAGACAGGCTCAGCGGTGGTTTCTGCACATATTTCTCCGCTGGATCCAGAGAAAATGACCCCGATTCTGGAATTCCACCAGGCCATCGGGACGAAGTACCTGGTTCAGCCAATGGACTTCTATCGCGACCGCGATGAGGTGTTGCGCAAGGCGCAGATCTTGAATCAGGTGGGTGAGCGCTGCAAGGCCTATGGGATGCAGTTGCTCTACCACAATCACTTCCATGAGTTTCAGCATTTTGGCCAGGAGACTGTCTACGATCTGCTCTTGACGAATACGGACCCTGAGCTGGTAAAAATCGAGCTTGACACCTATTGGGCCAGCCGCGGGCAGCAGGACCCGGTGGCGCTGATGAAGAAGTATGGCAAGCGCGTGCGTCTGCTGCACCAGAAGGACTTCACCAGGGGTTTTGAGGCGCAACGTGATCTGCTCACAGCTGTGGAAGCGAATAACGAGTATGTCGATATGGAGCGATTCGGCAAGGCGGTTGACCCGCTGACCTTCACGGAGATCGGTACCGGGATTATGGATATTCAGAGCATTATTGACACGGCGAACGAAATTTGCGATTGTGAGTATATTATTCTGGAGCAGGACTTCAGCCGGAACGATGAGCTTGAGAGCATCAAGATCAGCATGGAGCAGTTCAGGAAGTACAGCGGCGTCGAGTGGTAGGTCCGTAACAGACAAGCAGAATGCAAGGTCAGCAAGGATTTGTTGGCCTTGTTTGTGCGAAAATGGCATATAAGTATTGCGAAAACAGGAGAGTGAAGAAATGAAGTACCCTTTGCGTATAGCGGTTTTGGGCTGCGGAGGCATGGGCAGCGGCCATGTTTTGGCCATCACAGGTAAGGAAGAGGAAAGACCTGATTTCCTCAGCTACAACGTCTACACGGACGGTCAGATCGCGATCAGCTCGCTCAAGGGCAAGCTCGAACTGGCGGGCGTCTACGACATCGACGACAAGCGCATGCAGTGGGTGGCCGAGAACGGCTGGCACTGCTATAAGGATTACGCGGATATGTTGGCCGATCCTGACCTGGACATCGTGCTCATCGCCACGCCGAATAATCTGCACCGGGAAGAGGCGATCTCGGCCCTGCGTGCCGGCAAGCATGTGCTGTGCGAGAAGCCCGTTATGATGAATTCGCAGGAGCTCGAAGAAGTCATGGCGGTGGCTCGAGAAACCGGCCTCGTCTTCTACCCGCGCCAGAACCGCAGGTGGGACTATGATTATCTGGTGGCGAAGAAGATCTTCGATGAAGGTCTCCTGGGGAAAGTCTTCAATGTCGAGAGCCGTGTGATGGGTTCCCGCGGGATTCCGGGCGATTGGCGCAAGGAGAAGGCCAAAGGAGGCGGCATGATGCTTGACTGGGGCGTCCACCTGCTGGACCGCCTGGTCCAGATGATCCCGGGTAAGATAAGCTCGGTCTACTGCAAGTGCTCTTATGTCACAGGTGAAGAATGTGACGATGGTTTCAAGGCCTTTTTAAACTTCGCGAACGGTATCACGGCCGAGGTCGAGGTGGGCACCTGCCAGTTTATCGATCACCCGAACTGGTATATGGCGGGGCTCGAAGGCACCGCGCGGATCGACAACTTCGCCGGTGACGGCAAGATGGTCCGGGTGACGAAGTGGCATGAAGATAACATCGTTCCGATCCAGGCCGGTGAAGGGCTGACGAAGACCATGGCGCCCCGTGACGCGGAGTCTACGGAAGTGATTGCGCTGCCCCCGGTTGTGGTCGACCGCAATGGCTTGTATATCAATCTCGTCGACGTCATCACACAAGGCGCGGAGCCGCTGGTAACAGCCGAGGAAGCGATGCGTGTCCTGAAGCTGATGGAGAAGCTTTTCGAAGCAGACGAGAAGAACATGGTTCTGCCCTTCGAGACGTAAGCGTCTTCAAATAATTTAGCAAAGAAACAGCACCTCCAGACCGGGACAGAGATCCCGCTGGGAGGTGTTTTCTTGTGCCGTAAGCTGTATATACATCGTTCCCAGACGCTTCTACAATGGATAGTAGACGGGAGAATTAGGGGCTCTCGATCCGCTGTGGATCAGGGGATAATGGAAGGACGGAAGGGCTATGGAAAAGAGAATGATTGCGCTTGTGTTACTCTTCAGCCTCGGACTAACGGCCGCCTCATGTGGCGGTGGCGAGTCAACTACGAACAGCAGCGGGAGCATGGCTCCCACCTAGATGCTAAATGCAAACGCTTCTTGAGAAATAGGCTTATAATTTGGGCAGCAGACTCCCAGCAAACTCTTAGCAGAATCAGCCTGCAATCCATGTGTGAGGTGCTTATGATTCGTTATTACCGCATCCTGAACGAAGGGTCTGTGGAGCCGCAGGAAGGACTGGTCGGTGCAGACTGGATTCATCTGGAGGCTCCGGACAAGGAAGAGATGACGAGGGTGGCGGAGGAATTCCGCTTCCCTCTGGATTATCTGCTCTCAACACTGGATCCGGACGAGGTATCGCGGGCTGAGCAACTTGAGCAAACCAAAATCGTCCAGCCCGTCCTGGTCTCCCTGCTCTATCCGCTCGAGCCCGAAGATAGGGTAAATGAGGGTGTCTATGAAGACCAGACCTTGTCCGTGATCTTGCTTGACAAGCAGATTGTGACTTGCGTTCGCAAGAACCCCGACTTCCTCGATCATCTGCTCGAGAGCGAGTTCGAGCTCGTCAAGCGGCCGATCAATGAACGTTGCCTCTTGATCGAAATCGCCTGGCAGGTTACCAGAGCTTATGTGTATGCCAGCCGCGACATTAGCGCGCGCATGGACCAGATCCATAAACAGCTGCGGGCCTCCTCGAAGTCTGAGCTGCTCCTGCTTTTGGCCGATCTGGACAAAAGCACTATCTACCTGAGTACTGCTGTGGCGGAGAATCACCCCATCCTCCGCACGCTGAGCGTGGCTCCTTACTTGACCGGCGAGGAGCTGCGGCGCGAGTGGATTCACGATGTTCTGGTCGAAAATCACCAGGCCGAGAAGATGCTCGACCAGACTCGGCAGATGCTGCAACAACTGGACACCACCTTCTCGAGTATCATCCAAAACAACCTGAACGAAACGATGAAGAAGCTGACTTCGCTGACAATTATTATCACGATTCCCTGCATCACAGCAGGCTTATGGGGGATGAATGTGGCGTTGCCGTTCAGTCGCGATCCGCTTGCGTTCTTGGTGGTCCTGGCGATCACCTCGTTGCTGATGCTACTCGCGTATTTGTGGCTCAAGCGGAAGGATTTTTTGTAAGGGGCTGTTGTGGCAACTTTCGCCGGTATTCGTGGGGGAAAGAGACGGTAAACAAACTGTTACTTTTTATCAGAGGGTTGCGGTGGCAACAATCTTCCTTTTTTCGCTGAGTGGCCGGATCTCGCCAATTGCTGCCCGACAAGCCTAGATTCCCCGGCGCAGGCAGCAAGGACGCAGGCGCTGACGTCCATCAGCTGCACTGGCGGGCGCGGTTTTGGCCGAGACGAGCAAAAAATACAACTTAAAAAACAACTGGATGAATGCCTGGGCTTGTGTCAATCTTAAGGAAAGCCTCGATCCATGTCGTAAAGGAGATTCTTATGTCGTATCCAGAGACCATGAAAGCGTTAGTTGCGTATGCGAAGGATGATTATCGTTATGAGCCGGCCTATCCCACCCCTGCGTGCGGACCGGATGACGTCATTATTAAATGCGAAGGCTGCGGAGTCTGTGCGGGTGACGTGAAGTGCCACCATGGCGCGGCGATGTTCTGGGGCGATGAGATGCAGCCCTCGTGGGTGAAGCCGCCGTTCATTCCGGGCCATGAATTCCTGGGACATATTGTGGCAGTCGGTGAGAATAGAGCTGCTGAGTTCAAGATCGGCGATCGGGTGATTGCGGACCAGATTATTCCTTGCGGCAAGTGCCGTTTCTGCAAGAGCGGCGACTATTGGATGTGCCAGCCGCATGATATGCTCGGGTTTATGCACCACACCAATGGCGGCATGGCGGAGTATGTGCGCTTCCCGAAGACCGCTGTCATTCATCAGGTGCCGCAGGATATGACGCTGGAAGATGCATTGCTGATCGAGCCTTATGCCTGCTCGAAGCACGCGGTGGACAGGGCGGAGATTGAGGTCGAGGACATCGTCGTTCTTTCCGGTGCGGGCACGCTGGGGCTGGGCATGGTCACCTATGCGAAGATGCGACATCCCAAGAAGCTGATTGTGTTGGACCTGATCGATGAGCGTTTGGCGATGGCCAAAGCGTTCGGCGCGGACGAGGTCTGGAATCCTGGCAAGATGGATGTAGTGGCTGCTATTATGGAGCTTACCGATGGCTACGGCTGCGACAAGTATATTGAGGCTACGGGGCACCCTTCGAGTGTGATTCAGGGCATGAATATGATCCGCAAGCTTGGCACTTTTGTGGAGTTCAGTGTCTTTAGCCAGCCCACGACAATCGACTGGTCCATTATCGGTGACCGGAAAGAGCTGAACATTCACGGAGCGCACCTGGGACCGTACTGCTATCCCTTTGTCATCGAAAACATTTACAACGGCAATCTCAAGACGGCCAAAGTCGTGACCAGCACCTTCCCGGTGGAAGAGTGGGAAAAGGCTTTCAAATTGGCTGAAGGCAAGGAAGGCGATCTCAAGGTCGTTATCAAGTTCGACTAAGCCTGCGTGTGTCACGTGGCAGCTGCGGGAGGTTTTATGGACAAGTATCTGATTGGCCTGGACAATGGCGGCACACTGATCAAGGCTATCGTCTTCGACACAGCGGGCAACGTGGTCGCGAGTGCGTCGGCGAAAACGCCCATACTCACGCCGGAGCCGGGATTTACGGAGCGGGACATGGATGAGCTCTGGCTCAAGAATTGTGACTGTGTCCGGCGGGCTTTGGCCTCCGGTGAGGTCGATCCTGCCCTGGTGGCAGGCATGGCGATCTCCGGTCACGGCAAGGGCTTGTATCTGTGGGGCAAAGGCGGCAAGCCCGCCTGCAACGGCATTGTCTCTACGGATAACCGGGCCTGGCGCTACCCCGAGCGCTGGAAGGAGGACGGTACCTTCCGCCGCAACTACCCCAAGCTCTGCCAGAACATTATGGCGAGCCAACAGCTGTCCCTGCTCGCCTGGATGAAGGACCACAGGCCGGACGTATACGAGGACATTCGCTGGGTCTTCTCGGTCAAAGACTATCTGCGCTTCCGCTTCACCGGTGAGGCCTACTGCGAGGCTACGGATATCTCCGGTTCGGGCCTCTTGAATGTTCGGGACAAGCAGTTCGACCGCGAAATGCTCGCGGACTTTGGCATCGGTGAGATGTTCAACTGTCTGGCACCGCTGCGCTACTCTTCGGACCACTGCGGCGGTCTCACGGCGAATGCGGCCCAGCTGACGGGGCTTCCCGAGGGCCTGCCGG
>JAAYZH010000334.1 GCA_012514965.1 Clostridiaceae bacterium
AGCCGAATTTCATTACATCGCAAATCACTGCCGTTGCAACCGGGAAGCTTCGCGGCTCTTGATCTGTGACGCATTTCTCCAAAATCGATTTTGACATGACTAATTATAAAACAGTAAACCGTATATCGTAAGCCCCGGACGAACTCAGCTGGGCGGCAGGACGCGGCGGTAATAGTCTTTGTCAAGAATGCGGGCAGCGGCCGTGAACTTGTACTCGATCATCTGGCTCACCTGTGCCGCGTAATCCTCCGGAGCCGACGCGCCGGGCGTGAGCGTAAACTCTTTCGTACGTGCATTGTAACGTCCGATATCTGTGATGAAACTCCGGTTGTTGAAGATTACCAGAGGCGCGCTATCCGAGAAAATATCCGTTCCGCTGAGGAGGCGGGAATCAAACGGCAGATCGAGCAAGTTCGAAATGGTAGGCAAGATATCCAGGCTGGAAACCGGCTTCTCCACCACTTCCGGTGTCATTCCTTTGGCATAAATCAGGAGGGAACTGCGATAGAGCTCGAAATTCTCTTCGACCTCATGACCGGCTAATTCGTCCAGATCTCGTTTTTCGAGTCCATAAGGATAATGATCTGCTGAGATCACAAGCAGAGTTTTTTCGGCCACACCGGCTTCCTCAAGTCGCAGGAGGAGGTATTCCATCGCACGGTCAAACTCGATCTGACAGGCGAGATAAGCTTGGGCCGGTTCCGCGTAAGGCAAGTGTTTTACCAGATCCCGATTCTTCGAGGCGATAAAATTGCCGTTGTAGCTGTAGTTCATGTGTCCGCTGATCGTCAGGTAGTAGGTATGGAATCTCTCTTGATTGATGTACTCGTCGACCGTCTTCTGCATCATTTCCAGATCAGATTCCGGCCAGGTTTTGCGTACATCCAGACCGTTGCCTATACCCTTATAATCGTAGCCCAGGTTCGGGTGCGACTGATCGCGTTGATAGTATGTGTAGGTGTGATTGTGGTAGGCCTTGGTATCGACGCCCAGGGCTTGAAACTGCCGCCCCATGGTAAATGGCAAGCTGTTGTTCGCTGAACGCAGCATGCTCCAGACACCTGCCTTGGGCAAGAGACCCGTCAAGGCCACATACTCCCCGTCCAGCGTCGAAACACCCCAGACCGGATTGTAGAAGTTCTGGAACTGGAAGCCTTCCTGTTGCATTTTGTATAGAGTCGGTGTCAGATCCGGATCTACAGCATAGTGCGAAAAGGCTTCGGCTGTAACCAAAATCAGATTATATCCCTCAAACTGTCCGGTGTGCGCATTCTTTTGCGTAGGTGGCTGTTCAGCAAAGTAGCTGTGCAGCTGGAGAATACCGCTGTCACTTTCCCGGTCCAGCAAATCGACGAAATCAATTGGCAGGATATTCGGCGCAGGCGTCGGAATCGGCGTCGGAGTGGAAGCCGCAGCAGAGGTGGGAGCCGTTGTGATAGTGGTTTCTCTGGGTACTGTTGGTATTGTCTGACTGTCGGACGATGACGTCACTGACGATGACGGGATTACTGTAAGTTGTGACGGCACACTCGGTCCAGGCAGTTCCTCGAGCAGTTCCCGTCCGAGGAAGGTCCGGGCAAAGTCTAATCGCATAGACGTCAGCAATCCAAGCTGATTGACCGCTTCATTCGGCTGAATCTTGCGATAATAGAGGCTGTAGGCGCTGTTCACCTGGTCTTTCTGCACTTGCAAGAATCCGATAGCCAGCAATTGCATGGCCACCATACTCAAGGCCAAAACCACACGCAGCTTCCAGGAAGTTTTAGACTGGGGCAATTTTTTTTGTAAGACTAGAATATACAATAGCAGCGGCAGGCCAAACAAGAGTACATACGGGAAACTGCGCAAAAATTCTTTGCCGACATCCTCAGCAAATTCCGTCACCTGGCCGCCTCTGACCAGAGAAAAAAAACTGTAATACGTGCTAAAAAAGCGATAATAAGTGAACTGCGATAAGTAGACAAAGAAGAGTACAACCAGAAAGACAAAGGCCAAAACACGTCGCAGACGTTCCCGGGCAAGAGCAAGAAATAAACTCAAAAGCAAGGCCGCGGCTCCAGCGAAGAAGACAATGTACAGCAGACCCAGTCCCCAAGGTGCTTGAACAGAGAAACGAATCAGGAGCTCGCTCCAAAGCAAACAGACGAACCAGAACAGCGGCCACACCCAGAACGAAATCATTTCAACTTTGTGCTTTGGCTCTTGGCGGTACTCGTTACTGCCTTCTTGCAGTGCTCCTGCGGGATTCTGTTCTCGATGACCTTCATTCATAGTTTTACTAACGCTTAGCCCCTCTAGAAACAAATATTCACACATTCATTGTAGCACGTCGACAGGCGCTTGCCGAGCCTGTTCACTCGCTGACAGAGAAAGTTAAGAATTATGGCTAGTGGGCTTCACGTGCAAATGACAGTCATAAAGCCTATACTGAAGGAAAAGGACGATTCGTCATCAGAGAGTCGCATTGCTAGGAACAGAGAATCGTCGACAGCACAAAACGCTTTGAGGTTTACATGGGCAAGTTTGCTTATCTAGTCAGACGTATTTCCAAGATGAATTTTGGCCAAATGTTTGCCAAGGTAGAAGACTGCCACCGGAAGTCCGGCCTCAGCAAGCCTCGAATTTTCTTCGACATGATCTATTGCGGCCTCAAGTACCAGGCAGGATATATGGACTATTGGCTGTTTGAGATGTACAGCTTAAATCGAGCCCAACGGGCGACCGTACTTACCCGCGGCAAGAATAACGCGCTGGTCAAACGTTTCAATGACCCTGCCCATATTCTCGATCTGGAAGATAAAGTCCAATTCAACCGGCGCTTCGACTCATTCCTTAAGCGTGACTGGCTGGATCTTCGAACCACTTCAGACGAGGCGTTCGCGCTTTTTTTGGCCAAACACCCGGTCTTCATCGCAAAACCGATTGATGGTCTCTGTGGCAAAGGCATCGACAAGCTTGAAGCCAGCCCCGATAGCGCAACGGTTCTCAAACGGCGTCTGCTGGAGAACAAGCAATACATTGCCGAGGAACTCGTCATTCAGCACCCTATGCTGGCTGCCCTGCACCCTTACTCTGTCAATACCTGCCGTGTGGTGAGTATAAGTCAGGGCAGCCATTGCAAGGCTGTGGTTGCCTACCTGCGCATCGGCAATGGCACCCATGTCGATAATTTCAACAGCGGAGGCATGGTCGTCCCCATTGACGAAGCGACGGGCGAGATCTACTACCCTGCTCTGGATAAATCCGGACGTTTGTTTGAACACCATCCTCTGACGGGGGTCTCGATCAAAGGCTTCCGGGTTCCGCGCTGGCAGGAGGTAATCGAACTCGTCGAAAAGGCAGGTCCGTTATTACCTAGTGTGCGGATGGTGGGCTGGGACGTCGCAGTCAGCGATCATGGGCCCTTGTTTATCGAGGCCAACTACTTCCCTGGTCATGACATCTACCAGCTTCCCCCTCACCGGACCGATGGCATCGGTGTATTGCCTAAGTTCGAAAAAGCACTTGAACTACTTGACGTCCAGGAAGTGACTGTCGATTCATGATAAAGCGCCCCGGGGCAGAAGCCCGAGGCGCGACGTCTGATTGTGTACTCGAATCTCTTACTGTTTGGCAGCGGCTTCTTCGAGCATCAAGTCCAGGAAACTTTTCTCTGGAATATCCAGTGCGAAGCGCTGCAGCAGCCAGCTCTCAACCATCTCAATCCATTTCGCGGTATCGGGCAAGATCTGTTTCTGGGACATCGAAGTCGCCTGATCCGCTAGGCTCAAACCATGCATACCCTTCTCGAACACATGAAGCTCATAAGGTACGCCGGCGTTGGCTAGGGCCAAAGCCAGTCGCAGACTCTGCTGCGATGGAACCAGCGTGTCCTCCGCCGTACACCACAGGTATGCAGGCGGCGTCTCCTTGGTGACATGGAGGCATGGGCTAAGGGTGTGTTTCACCTCATCACTTGGTTCTGCGGTGCCGGTCAGGGCCACGTTTTTGAAGCCCATCATTTTGCGGTCCATCGGATTCGAACGTTCGGTGCTTTCGTTGACTGAGTCATAGAGACCATAACCCAGAATCAGGGCATTCGGGCGCAGCAGTTCTTGGTCCACCTTGAAGTAGTCTGTGATGACTTCACGATGCCAATTGACACCATACATTGCTGCATTGTGAGCGCCGGCCGAAAAGCCGCAGACAGCAAGGCGATCTGCGTCTAGGTGCCACTCAGCTGCCCGTGCACGCATCATGAGAATAGCTTGCCCCACCTCGCGCAAAGAGTTTGGAAATAAGCTGACGTCCTTGGGAACCGGTTCGCCATCCATGGCTCCCCAGTCGCTAGCCCCCTCAAAGTACACAGAATAACGCAGGATAAAGGCCTGATAGCCCATAGCCGCAAAGCGCAAGGCAATCGGCTCTGCTTCTCTGTCAGAACAGTTGAGGTATCCGCCGCCTGGGAGGATAAGGATTGCCGGGCGTTTGCCGCTGGCCGGCAGTTCAGAGCTTACGTGGGCAATATAAGCGGTTAAGGTCACGTCTTTACGGCCTTCGTGTAAATATACGGTTTCGATTTGCATGAATTTCTCCTCTTTCTCAGGATTACTTATACGAGAT
>JAAYZH010000335.1 GCA_012514965.1 Clostridiaceae bacterium
AGCGGGCCGACGGCAAGGGAGTCTGGCAGACCGATAACTGGCAGGCGGGTATGGGTGTAGTCGACTTCACAAACCCTGCGGCCTTTGCCTGGTATCAGCAGCAGCTGCAGGGCCTCCTCGACCTCGGCGTCGATTGTTTCAAAACAGATTTCGGTGAACGAATCCCGGTCAACGTCCGCTACCACGACGGCAGCGATCCGGTCGCGATGCATAACTATTATACCTATCTGTACAATCAATGCGTATTCGAACTGCTCGAGCGTGAAAAAGGTCCAGGCGAGGCCGTGGTTTTTGCCCGCAGCGCCACAGCCGGCTCACAGAAGTTCCCGGTCCACTGGGGCGGCGACTGCGTAGCCAGTTATGCCTCAATGGCCGAAACCCTGCGCGGCGGCTTGTCCTTCGCGATGAGCGGATTCTCTTTCTGGAGCCACGACATCTCCGGGTTCGAGCACACGGCAACTCCGGATCTCTACAAGCGCTGGGCCGCCTTTGGGATGCTGTCCACCCACAGTCGTCTGCATGGCTCGACCAGCTACCGTGTCCCGTGGGTATTCGATGAAGAGGCCAATGATGTAGTACGCGCGTTCACGACGCTTAAGTGCCGTCTCATGCCCTACCTGTTTGGACAGTCTGCGCTGGCGCACCGGGAGGGGGTCCCGGTGATACGGCCCATGGTGCTGGCCTTCACAAGCGACCCGGCAGCTCGCTACCTCGACCAGCAGTACATGTTGGGCGAGTCCCTTCTCGTGGCTCCGATCTTCAACGACGAGGGCCAGGCGAGCTATTACCTTCCCGACGGCCGCTGGACACATCTGCTCAGCGGCGAGCAACGAGAGGGGGGCCGCTGGTTCGCTGAAAACTACGACTACTTCAGCCTGCCGCTCTTTGTCCGCGCGAATACCCTCCTGCCCATGGGCTCTGTCGATGATCGCCCGGATTATGCGTATGCTCACGATCTCGAACTTCACTATTATCTACCAGAAGGCGATGATCAGTGCAACTGTGAAGTCGTGGATACACAGGGGCAATTCGTCACTGTGGCCAAAGCCTGGCGCGGCGGCAAGAGCCTGCATCTGGAAGGCCTGCTCGCGGACGCAGGCTGGACCCTGGTCATACATAGTGAACGGGGCGAAGAGCGTGTCGAAGTCACAAGTTCCATCATGGATGTAGAATTGGCGTAATTCCTGTAAGTAATTTTTGAGTCCCCGCTGAAATTGTTTCAGCGGGGACTCTCTCTGTCATTCGAGTAGCTTATTAGGCTTTGCCGAGCTGATCGAGTTCAGCGAAAAACGCTTCGGCTTTGTCGGGAGAGATCCCGGTCTGCGGGATCTCACACAAGGCCTTGAAGGTCAGGCCATAAGCCATTTTGGCTTGCTCGTTGTCCGCAAAACCAGGAAGATATTTTTCTACGACAGCGACACCCTGCGGGACTTCCATAATGGCTGCAATCGTGCTATCTGCACTGAGCGTGCCATCGCCGACACCCACAAGTTCGGGATGCCGCCACATCAAGACGTTGCGTTGCCCGGCCGCAATACCGCCGTCGACAGGTATGGCTGCTCCTGTGATAAAACGAGCCAGGTCAGAGGCAAGGAAGAGAGCCAGATACGCGCACTCTTCAGGTTTGCCCATACGACCTGCGGGGATCTGGTCAATAAATAGTTGCATGGTCTCTTCGGGCGCGACTTCATACATTGAAGTCAGCGTGTGGCCTGGGCAGATCGCATTCACTGTGAGATTGTGTGGAGCGTACTCCATCGCGGCAGACTTCGTCATGCCCACTACACCTTGCTTGGTCGCTACGTAGAGACTCATCCCGGATTGCGGCATCAGACCTGCGATAGAAGCGATGTTGATGATAAAGCCTCCGCTGGACTTGCTCTTGAAAATCGCTTCCGCGGCGTATTTCATTCCGGCAAAGACCCCTTTGAGATTCAAGTCGAGGATGCGTTCGCAATCCTCTAAAGACTGTTCATGAAGAGGGGTTCCGCCCATACCGATCCCCGCGTTGTTCACGATTCCGTCCAGCTTGCCGTAAGTGGCCACAGCGAAGTCTACGAGTGCTTTGATTTCAGTGGGTTTGCTCATGTCTGCAGTGAAGTGTACAGCGTTACCTCCTCTTGCCCTGATAGAGGCCACAGTCTCCTCGCCTTTGGCCGCATTACGGTTCGAGCAAACGACCTTCATGCCATGAGCCGCGTAACACCGGGCGATTGCCTCCCCGATGCCGCGACTGGCGCCGGTGACGATTACGACTTTGTCCCGTACACTTTCGAAATTCGCTGTCGGGGCAGGGTTTGCCGCCTTTGGTTCGGCTTGGTTCAAGGCCTGAAATGCCAGCCGCATTTGATCAATCTCAGCTTCGCTGAAACCCGCCTGAGGGAATTTAAGTAGATCGCTGAATTTCAAGCCCATAGCCATCTTGATCATGGGATTCCTGGCAAAACCAGGTCGAATTGCTTCTACGATTGCTTTGGCCTCGGGATTGGCCAAAATCTCCTTGAGTTTACTGTCCATACCGATTGTCATATGAGGTCCTCCTGCGTGTGTCTATAGCAAACCGAAACGCAAATTACTTTGACCAAAATCATCTCTTAATTATCTTGCCCTTGCCGGGGAATTACTGTCAAGCAACAGGCGTGTGCAGCAAAAGAAGTTCAACAGTTTTCTACTGCCGTCGGAGATTTGGTGGCCAAAGAAAAACGCAGAAACAGAGACTTCCGCAAGAGAACGCGGAAGCCTCCTTGTGTCCTGTTGTTGGTGATGTAGGCTGCAAGCTGAAAAAGCTTTCTAAAGAATTCTAGTCGAAATAAACTGAGCCAGAGTGGCGATGTTGTAACCGCCGGTGAACTCGAACTTTACTTTACCTACC
>JAAYZH010000336.1 GCA_012514965.1 Clostridiaceae bacterium
ACGAAGCTGTGGGAAATATCCGGCCGTACTACAATCGTGCTGCCGGGAATTAAATGAAATCTCTTACCCTTAATAATGTAATCCAATTTGCCCGATCTAACATAGGTGAGCTCATGGTATTCATGTTTCGAGGGTTTGCTAATTGAATCGCCCTCCGGATAAAACTGCTGCATCCCCTTGAGGACTAAAGGCAGCTCATCAAACTGTACACGATTGCTGCTTGGTTCAAAATCAAATTGATTATTATTCATATCAAGTATCCTTCTTCTGAAGATTCAGCAGGTTTGCGTTAATAATTAGTATTCATTTTAGCAAATATTTGCCATTAATTGAAGTGTAACCCCAAAGGCATAGAGTCTTGATATGTGTTTCGCTACAAATCCACTGCACATTTGTGTAAATATGTTGGTAATTGAAGCCGATTACGAGTGGCCTGTCTTGATATTCTTGCCTTGTTCTTCGAAGAAGATTATCAAGTAAGGAGTACGAACATGCAAACACAAAACAACGAGAAAAGCAGCAGCAGAACAGAACGGAATGAGATCAGTTTTGTAATCCAGAATCACTTAGGTATCCTAAGCACTAGCAAGACCGGTTGGACTCGAGAGGTCAATGTCGTGTCTTGGAATGAACGGCCGGGGCGCTTGGACATCCGTGATTGGAACCCCGAACACAGTAAAATGAGTCGAGGGATTGGTCTCAACGGCTCAGAAGTAGCGTACTTAAGCGAAATCCTACGGGAGTTCGATATCGCCGAAGCCGGAATCTAAAGGTTCGCTTTACGGGTTGAATCGAACCTCGAGAAATCGCCATAATTGGCGCAAAACTGCTCTTTCATTCCAGGTCATTGGCTCCTCGTGTGGGAACATCGTAATCATTCTAAGCAGCCAGACACCTATCAGAAGAGTCAGCGAAAGGATCAGAGTGTATTTTACCCATTTGCGTTTCTCACCGTTCTTCTTTTCGTAGAGCAAGATCAGCGCAACGACTAGAGGAAATAAGAAAAACAAAGGGTGGAGATGCCAAGCTTCAAGGTAATTTCCGGATAGCAGTTCGATCCATGATCGAGTCATTCCGCAAGAAGGGCAAGGCACGCCAACAATCGCGTAGATTGGGCAAAAATTGACAGAAAAATTTTGATAAATCAAAAAAACAGCCCCTGAGACTCCGAGCAGAATAATAGCCTGCCAGAATTTCTTAATGGGGCTGTTCTTACTGGGTCTTTCCTTCCCTTGATTCCGAACAGCAGCATCACGCTTAAGCGGGCTGGACTGTTCTGAAGGGAGGCGCCGCTTCATCGTTACGCTTCCTTGTCGCTGACAGCAGGAAGTGCATCCGAACGGTCATCGTCCTGATCAGAACCTGTAAGCGAAGTCTTAGAACCATCGCGTAAAACCAGGGTCGGTCTTACTTTGTTGATTACAGAGTCACTTGTCACAATACATTCGACGACGTCATCTCTTGACGGGATATCATACATGATGTCCATCATCATTTCCTCTAAGATGGAGCGAAGACCACGAGCACCTGTACGGAGTTCGAGAGCTTTACGGGCAATCTCCTTGACTGCGTCATCTGTAAAGTGCAACTTAACACGGTCATAGCTGAAGAGTTTCATGTATTGCTTAACCAGAGCGTTTTTCGGCTCTTTTAGGACGCGAATCAGATCCTCTTCTTTTAGGGTGTTGAGGCTGACGATAACAGGCACGCGTCCGATCAACTCTGGAATTATGCCAAATTTCTGCAGATCCTGAGAAGTTACCTTCGACATAAGCTCGTCGTCTTGACGATCGGATTCATCGATTTTCGCGCCAAAGCCGATTGATTTTTTATTGACGCGAGACTGGATGATCTTTTCCATACCATCAAAGCTGCCGCCACAGATAAACAGGATATTACTTGTATCCACATGAATGTATTCTTGTTGCGGATGTTTGCGGCCCCCTTGAGGAGGGACGTTTGCTATTGTACCTTCCAGGATCTTCAGCAGAGCCTGCTGAACACCCTCACCACTGACGTCGCGGGTGATCGAAGGATTGTCAGATTTACGTGTGATTTTGTCAATTTCATCGATGTAAATGATACCGCGTTCCGCTTGCTCTACGTTAAAATCGCAGTTCTGCAAGAGCTTAAGGATGATATTCTCAACATCTTCACCGACATAGCCTGCCTCCGTCAGAACAGTAGCGTCCGCTACGGCAAACGGTACATCGAGGATTCGGGCAAGAGTCTGTGCCAGGAGAGTTTTACCAGATCCGGTCGGGCCCACGAGCATGATATTACTCTTGGATAGCTCCACCTCATCCAGTTCCTCATCCTTGATTTTCTCGCCAAAAACACGCTTGTAATGGTTGTAGACGGCTACCGAAAGAGCTTTCTTAGCCCGATCCTGGCCGATTACGTATTCATCCAGGCGGCGGTTCAGCTCAAACGGAGACATGAGTTTGCGAGCGGCACCTTTTGACTTGCTGGTTTTAGTCTTCGGCCTTTTCTCGTTCAAAACTTCATAGCAAAGCTCTACACATTCGTTGCAAATGTAGGCATCAGGACCTGCGATCATCCTGTCCACGAGTTTGTCGCTCTTACCGCAGAAGGAACAGGTAATCGGCGTATATAAATTATCTTTTGCCATCGATTCTCCTCAGTCTGAAAAGGGTGTGGGACACCCTCCTCTAAACACGTTTCTCCATAATATGATCAACCACGCCGTAGGCCTTCGCCTCTTCAGCAGACATCCAAAAGTCGCGGTCGGTATCCTTCTCTACAATTTCCAAAGGCTGGCCGGTTCGGTCGGCGATAATATGGTTCAGTCTGGCCTTCGTCCTCTTAATATGCTCAGCAGAAATCAGGATATCAGAGGCTTGGCCTTGCGCGCCGCCGGATGGCTGGTGCATCATAACTTCTGAATTCGGCAAGGCAAAACGCTTGCCAGGCTCACCGGCCAAGAGCAAGAAAGCACCCATGCTTGCAGCCATACCCATACAGATCGTCTGAACATTCGGTCTAATATATTGCATGGTATCGTAAATCATCAATCCGCTGCTGACTTCACCGCCTGGGCTGTTGATGTAGAGCTGAATGTCCTTCTGGGGATCTTCGGCCTCGAGGAAAAGCAGCTGGGCAGTGACCAGGCTGGCTGTAGCGGAGTTCACTTCATCACTCAAGATGATGATTCTCTCCTTGAGCAAACGCGAAAAAATGTCATAGGCTCTCTCGCCTCTATTCGTGGTTTCAATAACTGTCGGGACAAGAGCTGCCCGGATCGCTTCTTCGTTAAAATGCATACTATCGTGCTCCTTTCAGATGGATGACTCTAAAGTCAAACAAAGTCAAATATCATTATACTCTGTTTTTTCCACTTGTCACGAACCTAAGGGACTATTCATACTTTATTAAAAAACATCTCCTGTCCGGAGATGTTTTTTGGTACATGACTTTGTTTACTCTTCAGTGTTTTCAGTCTCTAGTTCGATTTCCGCGGGTGGATCAACAGCAATTGCGTGTTCAGTCAGCAAGGCGATTGCTTTTCGGTTGAGCGCGTTTTCGAAGAAGAATTCTCTGTCACCGATCTGACGTTTCACCTCGTCCACAGAAAGCCCGGTTTGAGAAGCCAGGTTCTCAATTTCTACATTCTTTTCTTCTTCATTCAAATGTAGTCCTTCTTCTTTGGCGATTGCCTTCAGGACCAATTGCATCTTGAGCTGTCTTTCGGCCGGCTCATGCAAGGTGTGTGTGTATTCTTCCATCGTCTGGCCAATGAAGCCTAGGTATTGTTCAAGCTCAATCCCTTGGTTTCGCATTTGCTGTTGTTGATAGCGCACCATCTGATCCATTTCACTGTGAATCATGGAATGAGGGATGTCGATTTCGGTGTCAGCAACCACCTTCTCCAGGACGTTATTCTCAAAGGTCTGCTCAGCACTCTTGGCGGCGCTCTCTTCAAGCCTCTGGCGAATGGATTGCTTGTATTCGGCCAAAGTGTCAAACTCGCTGACATCCATAGCAAAGTCATCGTCCAGGTCAGGCAGTTCCTTGCACTTGAGGCTGTTGATTTTGACTTTAAAGACAGCTTCCTGGCCAGCCAGTTCTTCTGAGCCGTAGTCTTCAGGGAACGTAACGCTTATGTCGAACTCTTCGTCAACATTGTGCCCGACTACTTGGTCTTCGAAACCTGGAATGAAGGAATTGGAACCCAAAACCAAGTCATGGCCCTCACCCTTGCCACCTTCAAAAGGTTCATCATTGAGAAAGCCTTCGAAATCGATGTTTGCAGTATCGCCACTTTCAGCAGCTCTGTCTTCTACAGGAACCAGACGGGCATTGCGATCCTGAAGGCGGGCAAGCTCTGCTTCAATCTCAGAATCTTCAACAGCAAAAACAGG
>JAAYZH010000337.1 GCA_012514965.1 Clostridiaceae bacterium
ATAGCCCGAATCTCCTCGCGTAAGGTCTCTTCGCGGGCGACAATTTCCTCAATCTCAGCATTGAGCTTTTGGATGTCGATAATCTCCCGAGTATCTTCCTGCTCCACATAAGTGGAAACCGAAAGGTTGTAGTCCTTCTCCGCGATCTCCTCGTTGTTGACCAGACGGGCAAAGTACTCACTATCTTTCTGGCCGGCGTAGGTGTCGACGATTTTGGCAATGTGGTCATCGGTGAGCTTGTTGCTGTTCGTAATCTTCACGAACTCCTGCGAAGCGTCGATGAAGAGGGTGCTGTTCGCAGGCTTCGACTTCTTGAGGACCATGATGCAGGTTGCGATGCTGGTGCCAAAGAAGAGGTTGCTCGGCAGCTGAATCACGCAGTCTACGTAGTTGTTATCGATCAGATACTTGCGGATCTTTTGCTCCGCTCCGCCTCGATAGAGGACACCGGGGAAGCAGACGATGGCCGCGGTGCCGTTGGTTGCCAGCCAGGCCAGGCTGTGCAGGATAAAGGCTAGGTCGGCTTTGGACTTGGGAGCCAAGACCCCGGCCGGCGAGAAACGAGGATCATTGATCAAGAGTGAATTGCTGTCGCCATCCCAGCGGATCGAGTAGGGAGGATTGGAGACAATGGCTTCGAAGGGCTCGTCATCACCATGCATGGGAGCAGCAAGTGTGTCGCCATGCGCGATGTCGAACTGATCATAGTCGATATCATGCAGGAACATGTTAATGCGGCATAGGTTATAAGTCGTGATGTTGATCTCCTGGCCAAAGAAGCCCTGACGTACATTTTCCTTGCCGAGAATTTTGGCAAACTTCAAGAGTAGAGAGCCGGAACCGCAGGCTGGGTCGTAAACCTTATTGACTTCAGTCTTGCCTACCAGGGTCAATCGAGTCAGCAGCTCAGATACTTCCTGTGGGGTGAAGAACTCACCGCCGCTTTTGCCGGCGCTGGAAGCATACATAGACATCAAGAATTCATAAGCATCACCGAAGGCGTCGATGGTGTTGTTCCGGTAATCACCGACCTTCATGTCGCCGACGCCATTCATGAGCTTTACGAGGAGATCGTTGCGTTTCGCCACGGTAGCACCCAGCTTGTTGCTGTTGACATCAAGATCATCAAAGAGGCCTTTGAAATAGTCCTCGTTGCGAGTGCCTTGGGCGGAAGACTCAATATCCTTGAAGATTCGCTCGAGTGTTTCGTTGAGGTTCTCATCGTTCTTGGCGCCTGTGCGCACGTTCTCGAACAGCTCACTGGGCGGGATGAAGAAGCCCTTGGTCTCCACTAGGTCGTTGCGAGCGGGCTCAGCGGCTTCGTCAGACAACTGTGCGTAGTCGAAAGTCTCGTCCCCGGCTTCCCACTCGCCGAGGTTGATATAGGAGCTCAGATTCTCCGAGATGAAACGATAGAACAACATACCCAGGACATACTGCTTGAAGTCCCACCCATCGACACTGCCCCGCAAGTCATTCGCAATGCCCCAGATGGTGCGATGCAGTTCAGCGCGCTCTTGTTCTTTTCTGTTGTCAGCCATGGGTAGTCTCCTCTGTAAATCTTGATGTTGTCTTAGTAACTAGCAATGAGAGGCTGTGCAAAAGCGCTGGCCCGCTACTGCCGGAAATTTATACTTTATTATAGCTTAGTTAGCAGGAGATGCAGCCTTGTATAAATCGATGAGTTTAATTTCGTATTTCCTGTACGTTTTATTGTACTGGAGCAAGCATTTCTCCAGAATATACATCTGACTCAAGATCTTGTCAGTTTCGCGTTTCTCTGTTTTCGGAACCGCTGTCTGCCCAATCTGCCTGTGCTAGAATGCAACTAGTTAAGGCTTTTCGTGCGGCACACTTTGTGCTACGAATGCATGAATTTATGGGAGGTGTACATATGCAACTGTCCGATTTTCTGCCTGTACCGGCGCTTGAGAGCGCGAAGCGCATTCTCTGCTTTCAGCCGCACCCCGACGACAATGAGGTCGGGGCGGGGGCGACTTTGGCCAAATTGGCAAGAGGGGGCTGCGAAGTTATCTTCGTGACGATGACGGATGGGAGTAAGGGCATTGCGGATGCCGGGCTGTCTGCTGAAGAGATCCGGGCGATTCGTCAGGGGGAGGCGGCGGCTGCGGGGGAGATCCTGGGTGTAAGCCGGCAGATATTCCTGGACTTCGTAGATGGGGAGACGCCGGAGCCTGCGGGGATGAAGGAGGCTGTGATTCGCCTGATTCGGGAAGTGCAGCCGGACTTCGTCCTGACGGTGGATCCCTGGCTGCCCTATGAGGCGCACCCGGATCACCGCAATGTGGGACTGGCGGTGGCGGAAGCGATCTTGGCGAGCGGCAATCGTCACTACTTGCCGGAGGGTCCGGCCCCGTGGCGGGTCGAGGCGCTGGTCTTGCATGCTACGCTTTGGCCGAATACCTTCGTCGATGTGGACGGTTACTGGGACCAGAAGACGGCGGCGATCCGGGCACACCGGAGCCAGTTCTCGGATGAGGAGTGGCAGTTCCTGGGACCGTACTTCGACTATAAAGCGCGCGGTTACGCGGAGGGCAGGGGCTGCGAGCGGGCAGAGGCCTTCAAGGTGCTGCCGCCGATCACGCTGCACATGAGTACCGATACTGTGAATTTCTAAGCCTTGCTGTTGCTGGAAAGGTCTGCTGTATGGAGAAGAATGATACGCGCTACAAGCTGAATGCCGCCGGGTTCCGGCGCACGAATCCTGTGATCTTTGCCCTGGGCATGTTTGGCCTGACGATACCGAGTCAGATGTTCAGTGCCTACTCGACGTATTTCTATAACCAGGAGATGCTGCTGTCGTTGCAGATGATCTCCCTGGGGACGGTGTTCTACACGATCTGGGATGCCTTCAATGACCCGCTGTTCGGCTTCCTGTCGGACCGCACACGCACGCGGTTCGGGAGGCGCAAGCCCTGGCTCTTGATCGGGGCGCCGCTGTACTGTCTGTTCTACATCTTGTTCTTCGCACCGCCGGACAACCTGCGCGGCTCAAGTATGCTGGCCATCTACTTCGCGGTCTTCATGATGCTGACGGAGACGGTGAGCACGATTACCACGATTAACTACCACTCGTTGTTCCCCGAGCTGTTCAGCGAGAGCGGGTCGCGTACGCGGGCCAATGCCCTGCGCCAGGCCCTGCAGCTGGTCGGCATGATTATCGGTGTGGCCCTGACCCCGATGATTACCGCGAAGATCGGCTATGCGAAGACGGCCGTTCTGCTCTCCGTCCTGGGATGTCGCTCTTGCTGGTGTCCGCGCTCGGCAGCCACGAGAATCCCCGTTTCGAGCAGAGCAAGCAGCCGAGCCTGGGCGATGCCTACAAGGCGGTGCTCAGCAACCGTAACTTTCTCAAGGTCAGCTTTACGAACTTCTTCTACCAGGCGACCGCGGGGCTGCTGCTGGCGGCGATCCCCTTCTACGTGACCTATTCGCTGGAGCTCCAGCCGGCTCAGGCGACCTACCTCATGGCGGCTGTTTTCGTGACGGCGATTCCCGCCATGGCTGTGTGGGCCAAATTAATCAACCGCTTCGGCACACTCCGGATGTGGCGACTCGCGCTGCTGCTCCTGATGTTCAGTGTGGTGCCGATGTTCTTCGCCCAGACGCTTGCCGCGGCTATGGTGGCGGGTGCCTTCATTGGTATCAGCATCGCGGGCGTGACGGCGAATATCGACCTGATCAATGCCACGATTATCGACGAGGACGCGGCCGAGTCCGGCCTGCGCCGGGAGGGCATCTACATCAGCGCGATTAACTTCGTGATTCGCTTCTCCGGCCTGGCCCGCAGCTTGATCTTCTTCCTGACCACCGTCTTCTTCGGCTTCGTGAATGCGGAAGAGCCGGGACCCAATCCCGGCCTGGCGTCCCGCTATATGCTGGCGGTGTTCCCGGCGGCCCTGATGGTGATCTCGGTCCTGCTTTCGCGGACGGTCAGCTTCGAGACCAAGAAAGTGGACTAATCCAGGCAAACTTGATCGATGTCACAGCTTTTGGCGCTCTTGTGCCTCATACTGGCTGTACTAGTGTAATTCGTGCTGCGGCACGAAAAGAGTCTGCAGGGAGGATAGACCATGAAAAAGCAAGTGAAGAATAATGTCAGCTGGGTGGGGTTCATCGACTGGGAACTGGAGTCATTTCACGGGGATGACTACAGCATCATGAACGGTTCGAGCCAGAATGCTTACCTGATCGAAGAAGAGAAAACGGTCCTGATCGACACGGTCTGGAAGCCGCACGACGACTTTTTCGTGGAGAACCTCAAGCGGGAAATTGACCTCAAGAAGATCGACTACATCGTCGTGAACCACGGCGAAGTAGACCACGCAGGCGCCCTGGCCGCGCTGCTCGCCGAGATTCCCGGCACGCCCATCTACTGCACGGCCAATGCCGTCAAGAGCCTGACGGGCCAGTACCACCACCCGGAGTGGAACTTCAACGTGGTGAAGACGGGGGACAGCCTCGATATCGGCAACGGCAAACAGCTGGTTTTCGTCGAGATGAAGATGCTGCACTGGCCGGACAGCATGGCTACCTACATGACCGGCGACAACATTCTCTTCTCGAACGATGCCTTTGGCCAGCACTTCGCGGTCGAAGAGCTGTTCAATGACAAGGCGGATGCCTGCCTCCTCGAGAAGGAAGCGATGAAGTATTACGCCAATATCCTGAACCCATTCTCGCCGCTGGTGAAGAAGAAGCTTGAGGAGATCATCGCCCTGAATCTGCCGATCGATATCATTGCCCCGAGCCATGGTGTGATCTGGCGGGAGGACCCCCTGCAGATTGTCCTGAAGTACGCGGCCTGGTGCGAGGATTACCAGGAGGATCAGATCACGATCGTGTACGACACCATGTGGGAGGGCACCACGCAGATCGCGTATCGCCTCGCCGCCGAGCTGAGCGCGCTTGCTCCGGCGACCCGTGTCAAGACGTTCAACATCTCTAAGGCGGACAAAAACGAGATCATGACGGAGGTCTTCAAGTCCAAAGCCATCGCTGTGGGCTCGCCGACAGTGGGTAATGACGTGCTGTCCAGTGTGAGCGGCTGGCTGCACTTCCTGAAGGCGCTGAAGTTCAAGGGCAAAAAGGCCGCCGCATTCGGCACCTATGGCTGGTCCGGCGAGGGCGTGAAAAACCTGCAGGGCTACCTCCGCGACGCCGGCTTCGAGGTGATCGATGCCTCTGTGCGAGTGAACTGGAATCCGACCGAGGAGAATCTGGCGGAAGTGAAGGGAATGGCGGAAGGGCTTATTTGACGGCTTGATTTGTGGACTTGTCTGTCCTCCGCGGCGAAAACGTGTGGTGTGCGTACCACACGTTTTTTTGTTGGTTCGCCCAGCATGGGCGCAAACTAATCGGTGAAAGACCGTAGCGTACCCTGATAGTGGGAAACGCACAGCCAAAGACAAGGGTGTCCATCGTGAGGTGGAATCTGAAGGAAGTCGGC
>JAAYZH010000038.1 GCA_012514965.1 Clostridiaceae bacterium
AAAGAGTCGTCTAGCAGCGTGGTCGCTGACACACCAAAGCCCAGAAAAAAGTCCCTGGTGATCGACGAATATTTCTGCGTGCCCGGCTGCGCAAAAGTCCAGACCGAAGTTCGTTCAAGGCCCCTGGACTGGCAGTACGCAACAAGTCTGCGCAACATCTGCTTCTTGATACGTTCTGCCATAGGCTTATAGGTGTTGTCGGCAAAGGTGAAATCGATAAAAGGGTAAGTCGATACCTGTGTCGCGCCGTTGGCAAAGGCAGTGGCAACATCAAGTTGCAGCGAGGCATCGGTCTGGCCGGGAATCGCGAAGATCAGGTCGACATCGATAGCGTGGAAACCATACGCTCGAGCCAGTCGAAGCTTCTCCGGGAAGTCTTCGCCCTGACGCCCGAGCTTGGCCAGACAGTCGCGGTCGAAGGACTGAATCCCAAGGCTCAACATGGTGACACCGGCCTCGCGAAGCTTGCGCAAGGTTTCCGGCTTGATGTCCTCAGGATGAAGCTCGACGCCGATGCCATCGCGGATTTCGAAGTATTGGCCAAGCGCTGCAATGATCTCACCTAGGTCATCGACCATGAGGGCCGGCGTGCCGCCGCCAAAGTAGAGCGTGCTTACTGCTTGCCGGGTCTTCATGCCGTTGCAAACCAAGTCAATTTCCCTGAGCAGAGCCGCCTTGTAACGGGAGGCCTTGGCGGCATTGTAAATTACTTTGCAGTAAGGGCAAAAACTGCAGAGACTGCGACAGAAAGGAATGTGAACATAGAGGCCCAGATCGTCCAGGCCGGCGAAATCCAGCGTATTACTGTAATTGCTGCTGAAGGTAAAGGGCTCTCGCGAACGAGTCAGCCAGGTTCGCAGAATAGTGGTCAAAAGCATAACAGCCCTCTCTATAACCAGCGCAGATAGCTGCGCGCAAAGTCCCACACGATCCGGGGTCGCCCGCTGAATAGTAAGGAATATTCAGCCGCAAAGAAAAAACCACACGTTTCACAGAGTCCCGGGATATCTATGCAACGACCGCAGGTCCAGCTTCTTCCGTTCTCCATAATGATACATTGACGGCACGGGCGAGGCCAGTTATTCGCCACGAGATAAGGAAAAACACTGCGCAGATTAAGGATTGGGCAGCCGTCCTCCAGGAGGAGGGTCAGCCTGTCACAACAGTCCCTTTTCTCTGCCGCGCTCAAGGCCAGTTCTTCGGTCCCCGGGTACGGCGTGTGGAAGTTGAAGGAAACCGCTTTCACCTTTGGCAGATCCCGGGCGAGTCGGCTGACAGCCTCAAGGTCGACTTGGTTAAGTTTGTTGATCGCCATGTACAGGCAGATGTTACGGGCAGGCGCGTTGCGCAAATTCGCAAGCACCCGGTCATAGCTGCTGCCGCGTATCAAGTTGTGGTGCTCCCGCGTGCCGTCGACGCTGACCAGGATCAGATCGGCTTCCGGGAGGTCTAGATCGATCGTGCCGTTCGTCACGACATTCACCAGTAGGAAACCCATGCTTTTTGCCTCCCGGACGAGGTCAGACAGCGTTTTGCCCGCATCATGCCACAGCCAGGGTTCACCCCCATAGAAGAAGAGGATGCGCACACCCTTGTCGAGGAGCGTCTGCATGTCCGCCCGGACTGACATATAGGGATAGAGCACTCCGTTTGTGTCGTGAACTGCGCAGTGACGGCAGGCCAAATTACAGCGCTCGGTCAGAATGATAGAAGCCACAAGCGGGCGTTTGCCCCGCGACAGGAACGTACGGAGGCCCGAACCACTGAGGCGGAGGAGGGTTCGAGTCTTCATTCGCGCAAATCCGCTCTTCGCCGCTTGAACTCTTCCGCATTGATCTCGCCTTTTGCGTAGCGCTCCCGCAAAATCCCGACGGCCGGATCCGGCTGTGGGCAGCCTTCTTTGGCGGCCGGCAAGTTTTCTTTCGCAAACCTCGCCGCAACACCCAGCGCGCCTGCCCAGAACAGCAGATACATGGCCATCGAGGCGAGTCCCAGCCAGCTCTTGTCACTTGACTGCAAGGCTTTGCGATTGGGTTCGTAGAACGGATGCATAACAATCCTCCCTTGGCAGCTGCCGCCAGCTGCGTTGTGTTCTCATCTACTTGCAGTATATTCTCAGAACGGTGCCCCCACAATCCGGGCATACGTCTTCAGTCTCTAACCGTCCGGACAGAAAACTCCAGGTAAAAATACGGTTCAGCCGCATCGTCGTCCGGAATGAAGCCCCATTGATCAGCGGTCAGATAGCCTCTGTTCTCCAGGCGATTCTCTATCTGAACACCTGCCGTCGTAATGGCGTAATCCTCGAAGAGGAGTTCGCTGACCGTTCTGCTTGCCTCTCCTGCCGTTTGCCCAAAGAAACCTGCCTCCGCCTGCGCCCCGGCTAATGCCAGCGTTACAAGCATCTTATGAGTCCTGTAGGTCGACAGCCAGCCCTCGTGATTGCGTAATTCGATTTCGAAGTGCACGCCCCGGAGAATACCCTCCTCGACCTGATACTCATAAACAGGTGTCGGGGAGTCAAGCAGATCAATGTAGACCGAGCCATTGAATTCCTTCTCCTGCCACTTCCCCTCTTCATCGAGATATTCTGGGCCAAAATCCACCTCGAGAAGCTTCTGATAGTGCTCATAGTTCCGGACAAAGTCTGCAACGGTCAGGTCCCCTCGCTGCGGTGCGCGATTCTGAAACAGCATCACGAAAACCAAAATCGCTAGCAATGCTGCCTGAGCAGCAGCCAGAAGCCAGCCTCTTCCCGCCCTGGTGTCTTGTATAGAATAGGTAAGGTCTAGATCCCATTCCAGTGTCTCGTTCTCGGAGCACTGCTTGAAGCTTCGCCACATTCTGTAAAGCTGATAGAAGGGAATCGCATAGCCCAGGCCGCTGCCAAAAACTGCCCATGTACGCTCTCGGGCTTCTTTATAAGTCAGCTTTTGGCCCTCCTGATTGCGAATCGCTAAGCCGAATATGGCTTTGCCCGGAGTCGTTCCAAAGAACGCCAGCCACAACGGTTCGAGGACTAGCATCAAGAGCATGGCAACTACTGCGTCGAAGAAGCTATGCACATTCGTACGCGGAACCAGCAATACGCCAAACCCCAAGGCGATCAGCAACAGCCAAAGAGTCTGGTAAAGCAGAAGATCGAAGGATCGAGCC
>JAAYZH010000338.1 GCA_012514965.1 Clostridiaceae bacterium
AGACCCGCTACGCCTTTCACTGTTTTGACAAAACGCTTTCTGAAGTCAGGTGGACAGCAGGCGAGGTACGTCGACTCCTGGTCGAAGAGCAGCTGCAGCCGGCGCAAATCGGGATCGCTTTGGCCGACCCCGGTCTGGCGCTTGAGATGCAATTAGCGCTTCGAGAGCTGACAATTCCCTTCTACACAGCGGATGTTTTGCAGGATGCACCGGGAGCCCTGCAGCGTTTCCTGTCCGCCCTGGCTCATCAGCTGCGTTTTGGCTGGGAACGCGAACACTTGCTGCCCTTGCTGCGCAGTCCCTATCTTGGGCTGTCACCGGAAGAGTGTGATCAGCTCGAGAATTTCTGGCTGTCAAGGGGAATGCGCGGTGATCTGATCTGGGCTCCGGAGCGCTACAGCGTCCGCTGGCAGCCTCAGACAGCGGCTCCGCTGGAGGCGGAAACGGCTGATGAGGAGGAGAGTGGAGCAGAGCGGGCGGAGGACACGGAAGAGCAGCTGCAGACTGTACAGGAGCAGCATCTGCTTGACCGGATGCTGGCTTTGCGGGATCAGGCCTTGCAGGGGCTGCGTGACCTTTCCACCCGTTTTCAATCCTCGCGAACCGCTTCGGAGTTTGCGCAAATTCTGCTGGCGTTTTTGAGCGGGATCGATTTGGGATCTAAGCTTGAGATCTATCGTGACCGCCTTCTGACTGAGGGTTTGCGGGATGAAGCAGAGCTTGAGGCGAAGACCTGGAATCACTGTCTGCGCCTCCTGGGTGAGTTCTCAGGAGTCGATGATGCAGCCCTCCTGCCGCCCGAAGATTTTCTCTATTACTTTGAGGAAGCTCTGGACGTAACTAGCCGGCAGCGCATCCCTGCCAATGGCAACCAGGTTTTGATGGGCGGTCTCAATCAACTGGCCCAGGAGAATGTCGACTACCTCTTTGTCCTGGCCGCGGATGCCGCGCATCTGCCAGGCAAAGGCTTCAGCGCCGGACTCCTGACCGCGCCGGATCGCGACCGAATCAACCACTATTTGGGGAATCATCTGGATACGCTGCTGCCCGCGAGCGAAGAGCAGCGGATGTATGCCAGTGAATCGCATTTGTATTCACTGTTCGATTTACCGGCCAGACTTGTTTCATTAAGTTTTACCGGAACACCTGCACAGGCCGCACCCGTTTTCGAGGCTCTGAGAGCCGCGCAGACCGGAAATCTTGCAGAGCATCGCGGCCCCTTGAGCCTGCGGGACCCACTGTGGGCGGAACCAGTGCGGGCCTGGTCTATGCTAAGCAGTCCTGGACGTCGCGATCTACTGCGTGATACGGATGCCGGGCAGGCAGACCTTCATGACCTTCGCGATTATTTGGCCAAACATCACCCGTCCGTCTTGACGCTGTGGGAGAACAAAACATCTTTGCGCGAGATCAGCGGTGACGGTACGCTCCGTCTGGACTCGGGTCTGGTCGACCGACTTCTGGGCGACGCCCCCGTGTGGTCGGTTTCCCAGCTCGAACGTTATTCGTCCTGCCCCTTTTCGTTTTTCGCAAACTATTTGCTGCGTCTGCGCCGTCGCGAAGAGTGGCTGCCGGAAGCCGCAGGCTTCGGCACTTTGCTCCACGCAGTTATGGAAGTTCAACAGAAGGATTGGCAAGAGCAACTTGAGATTACAAGGCCGGAGGACTATCCGGCTCTGTTCCGCCGCCTGGCGGAGGAGCTCGACAGCCAGAAGCTAAGCAACTACTTTGCCCTGGCAAAAGCACTGGACCCAAGCCTGAGTCTTTTCTGGGAGAGAGGTCAGGCTTTTGGCTCGCGGTACAAGGCTCTGGGTGTCGCTCTGGTCAGCACGGCGGCCCAGCTGCGTGAGTTCGCCGAAGGTGACTTGCCCTGGGTGCCGTATATGGAGGAGTGGAGCTTTGGCCCGGAGTCAGGCAACGCCTTCATCGCTGCGTACAACGAATCCGAGAGGATGTACTTCCGCGGGCGCATCGATCGTGTGGATGCCGCGCGTGTCGGGGAAGGGCCTGATCTCGTGCGTATGATTGACTATAAATCAGGTATGAAGCGAGTTTCTTATCCTGATTTGTTCTATGGCATCGACTTGCAGCTGCCGCTGTATCTCAGTGCTTTTGAAGATCTCAATAAGGGTGAGTACGTGGCAAGAGATGCCGCTTATGCCCCTCTGCTGAAGCCATCCTTTCGGGCTCCGGAGACTGAACAGCCGACTGAAGAGGTATTGGCCAAAGACCGTGAGAAGAAACTTCGTTTCAGCTCGATCGACCTCGAGCCCGACAGTTTACACCGCTTGATGCGGCACAGTCTCACCAAAGCTTTTGAACTGGTCACCGCTATGCGTGGAGGCGAGCTTTCTGCCTCGCCGCGCTCGACTGACGCCGGAAAATCACCCTGCCAGTACTGCGACTTCCGCGCCCTTTGCCGTCTCGATCGGGGAGAATTCCGGGTCAGACAGGAGAAGCCTCTGAGCCAGGTCTGGGCAGAGCTGGAAACACAAGATAATCAAGACAGTTCGGCGGTTCCCAAGAAGAGCAAAGATTACCTGGCTGCTATTTTGGCCGCGGGAGAAACGGAGTACGACAATGAGTAAAGTAGTTTTTACCGCGGAACAGTTGCAGGTTATTGAGGCCCCGCCAGGCAATCTACTGGTCTCGGCCGCAGCCGGTTCTGGCAAAACCGCCGTTATGACAGAACGCCTGCTGGAGCGCTTGATTCGGGGGGAGGTCAGTGTAGATCATGTCCTGATTCTGACCTTCACGAATGCCGCCAGTGAGAGCATGGAAAAACGCATTCGCAAACGCCTGACGGAGGCGATGGAAGAAGCCAGGCAGGATGGGCGTACGGAGGTGGCGGATCGGCTTCGCGAACAGCTGCTGCTGCTCTCACGGGCACATATCTCAACGATTCATGCCTTCTGCCTGTGGCTGATTCAGAACTTTCCGCACGAAGTGGTGGACGCGGCAGCTGAACCGCTGTTGGAGGCGGATTTTTCTACTCTGGATCCGGAGGCCGCTGAACAGCTGCGACAGGAGGCTTTGGCCGCCGTGATGGATCGTGCCTACACGGACGCAGAAGAGCAGCCCGGGGAGCAAGCCGATGTCTTCTTGTCTCTTGTCGACAACTACTCGAGCGCGCGAAGCGATCAGCAGCTGCGGAAATTAGTCCTTAATCTGCATAATTATCTGCGCAGCTTGCCGGATTACGCCCAGGTAGTGTCGAAGAAACTGACGGAGCTGGAAGAAACCTGCCGCAACTTCTCTGCCAGTCCACACATGCGCTACTTGGTACAGGGCCTTCGCCTGAGACTGGATCGGGCCTTGGCGGTTGTACCTGAGCTCTGTCGTCGCCTTGAAGATCCTCTTCTGCAGTTTGCCGGCAAGACCGCGCAAACCACGCATGAAGATTTTGCAGCACTGTTTCAGTCTTTGTTTCAGACTTGTCAGGCAATGGATGGTGTGCTGGAGCGTTGGGAAGCCGAGCCACAGAAAGTCGCTGTCTGGGATGAGATCTATAGTCTGGCCAGAGGCATGGAGTGGAAGAAGCCTCGTGTTATGAAGACCGACAGTGATGCCAAGCAGACGTTTGTCGAGCTGCTGGTAAAATCTTTCAGTGACCTTCTGTATTATGTAGATGCCAGCGGTGCCAACCCTCTGGGTAAGCAGTGTATTTATCCTGCCCAGAGGGTCTGGACCGCGCCTGCGGAGGAGATCGAAGAGGCGCATCTCGGGACACTTCCTTTGATTAAGCGTCTCTTTGGCCTCGTCCTGGAGCTGGATGAGGAATACGCACGCCGCAAGGGGCAGCGTAAGCGTATCGACTTTGCCGACTACGAGCATTTTGCCCTCGCTGTTTTGCGCCGGCCTGATGGAGGTGATTTCTGCCGCAGTCAGTTCCGGGAGGTCTACACGGACGAATACCAGGACACGAGCAGTATTCAGGAGAGTATCCTGCAGGCAGTCTGCCCGGACAAATTGTTCATGGTGGGTGATGTCAAGCAAAGTATTTATCGTTTCCGCAATGCTCGACCCGAGACTTTCCTGCAAAAATCTGCGGATTTTAAGGACGCGAAGGGCGGCCGATATTTTGGCCTCAACCGCAACTTCCGCAGTGAAGCCGGTATTCTGCAGGCTATCAACGAAGTGTTTCAGCGCGTAATGGCAAGGGACTTCAGCGGCATCGCGTACGCCGATGGACACGCAATGGAAGTTGGACGTGCAGGTAGCCGCACGAGAGGGCGTGTAGAACTCTGGATAAATCTTGAGGCGGAAAGCGCTAATCTGGCAGAAAATGTCACGGAAACAGAAGCGGCTGCACGAGACTGTTTGCCCCCG
>JAAYZH010000339.1 GCA_012514965.1 Clostridiaceae bacterium
AATGCAGGCTCTCTGGCGCGAAATCGCCGGTGGCTTCGTCGAACTTACCCAGATAATACATGGTACAGTCGCCGGAGTGTGTATGTTGATCCGTTGCCAGGTTATCTTGGACGCTGAACAGCAGGGCCGCGTTTCCAGCCATTTGCAGCAGATCGGGACACTCCCACATCTTGCCAAGCTGACCGGCGTTTTCTGCCAGCACAGAGTGGAAGGACCAGGCTTTGGCATCAGCACTTTCAAAGAGAAGGATACTGCCCAGCCCGTCGGGCTTCCTCCCGACAATTACTGCGTAGTAGGAGCCGTTGGCGGTACGAAAGAGTTTGGGATCGCGAAAATCAAGCGGCGAATATCCTTCCGGCAGATCAGCCTGCGTAAGGACTGGGTTTGCTTCGAGTTGTCGGTAGTTGAGGCCATCTCCGAGCGCTAAGCATTGCTGCTGCAGAAGTGTTTGCGCAGCGCCGTCTGCTCCTGCCTGAACAAGACCGGTATACATGAGGAGGTGAGCGGCTGTGCCGTCGGCATTCTCTACTGTAATCGCGGAGCCGGAGAAGCAGCCTCGGTTATCGGCAGCGGTTTCAGGGGCGAGCGCAGCCGGCAAATAGTCCCAGCGAAGAAGATCGGCAGTGACCGCATGCCCCCAATGCATAGGACCCCACGCATTGGAATAGGGGTGATACTGATAGAACAGATGAAACTGTCCGTTGAAAAAGGAGAAACCATTGGGATCATTCATCCAGCCGACCCGTGAGCTCAGATGGAAGCAAGGGCGGTCTGAAGCGGAGATCTGTTGTTCCGCATCCTGTTCAAAGAGCCTGGCTTTCTCTAAAAGCATATTCTGCATAATATTCTTCTCTTTCATAGTCTAGAGCCTCTGCGGGCAGAGGCTCTAAACATAGTTTGTTTTTATTCGGTATAACGATCATAGGCGCTCTGGTAGACTGCGAGCAGTTCTTCCAGGCCGACGGTCTCGCGAAGGCGGGTTTTGTAATCTTCCCATTCTTCATCCGTCGGGCCGCCGTCACGAATCCACAACGCTTCTTGTTCTGCTACGGTGCTCTCAAAATCAGACTTGTAGAGATCAATGATTTCAAGCTCTTCGTTTGAGTAGACTGCATCGATCGGGTAGGATACAGGATCTTCGACAAAGGGCATCCAGAAGTTTTTCAGATCTTCCAGGCGCTCGATTGCGCGGTCTTCCATGTAGAAGTTCTCATTATAATATTCAGCGAGGATCAGTTTGGGGCCGGCTACTTCATGTGTGCCTTTCAATTCACCTGCACTCTTATTGAATTTTTCGCGGCTCTGCTCATCGGTGATGGAAATCCACTTGCCGGACTCGTCTTTTTCGGTAAAGAAGACATCGATCGGACCATACTGAAGCTGCATGACATTCTCGGGTTCATACCATTGGTCAAAGAACTTCAGGAGATCGGTTGGATTTTCACAGGCGCGTGTGATGTTCAAACTGCCGGAATTGATTGTGCCGCCATCGCGCACGGTGATGTTGTAGGAGCCGTCTGCCTGGGTCATGGGAGGAAGGAATACGTAGTCATCGCTCTTATCGGCCATGACTTCTTCGATATACCACCAGACTGCTACACCGACTCTGCCTTGTGAAGTTTTGGCAATGTACTGGCTTGTATCTTGGGAGAACATTTCCAGGTCGACCAGCCCTTGTGTGTAGAGCGAATTGAACCAGGTCAAAGCGTCACGATACGCATCTGTGACATTGACAAATTCCACTTTTCCATCTGCATTAACGACAATGTCGTTTATCACGTCGTTGGTCCAGTTTGTAAAGCCAAAGGGTGCGTAGAAGACGTTTTGGCCCCAGCACCACTGGTCGAAGCCTACGCTCAGCGGGATTGTTGAGCCGGCTTCATTGCCGTAGTACTTTGCGCTCATGTCATTGTCCAGAAAGGCCTGCAGAACGATTTCCAGTTCTTCGATTGTCTGCGGGACTTCCAAGCCGAGGTCATCCAGCCAGGCTTTGTTGATCATAGAGAACTGGGGAACCGTGAAGATACTGTGATTCGTTGTATCCCCGATGCCTGCCGTGCCCATTTGTTCGCCGGCAGGTAATCCGTAGATCTTGCCGTCCGCCATGGTGATTGCTTTTTTGATGTCGGGATGTTTCTCCAGAATCGCAGTCAAATTCGGCATGGTTTCGTTATTGATATGAGGAGTGAGGTCAATGAAGACACCATCTTCACCATATGTGGAGATATCGTAATTGGAGAAACCGACCCCCATAAATGCATCGGGCAGCTGATTTCCGCCGATTCTGATACCGACCTGTTCT
>JAAYZH010000340.1 GCA_012514965.1 Clostridiaceae bacterium
AAAACCAGGTGGAACGTTCTGGCAAAAAAGCCTTTTATCTGGTTGCCGATGACTACGTGACACTTTCTGACGGTACCGGAATCGTACACATCGCGCCGGCTTTCGGTGAAGATGACGCCCGCCTGGGCCGCCGCAACAATCTACCTTTTGTCCAGCTGGTCGAAACAGATGGCACGATGTCTGATGATGTCGAAGGATTTGCGGGAGTCTTTTGTAAGGACGCCGACGCGGGCCTGATGGATAAGCTGGAAGCGGACGCCCGCATGCTTCGTCGTCAAACGTTTGAGCATAATTACCCGCACTGCTGGCGCTGCGACACCCCGCTGATCTATTATGCCCGCAACACGTGGTTTATCGAAATGACCAAGCTCAGAGACCGCCTGGTGGCGAATAATCAGACTGTCAACTGGATACCGGAAAATGTTCGCGACGGCCGTTTTGGCAATTTCCTCGAGAATGTGGTCGACTGGGGTCTGTCACGTGAACGCTACTGGGGAACGCCCCTGCCGGTCTGGCGCTGCAGCTGCGGATACGACCACTGTATCGGCTCGATTGCAGAGCTCAAAGAAATGTCCGACAACTGCCCGGAAGACATCGAATTGCACAAGCCATATATCGATAAGATCGACGTGAAGTGCCCGCAATGCGGCGGCACCATGCACCGTGTTTCCGAAGTGATTGATGGCTGGTTCGACTCCGGCGCTATGCCCTTCGCCCAATACCACTATCCATTCGAGAATAAAGAGAAATTTGAGGCGAATTTCCCCTCGGATTTTATCTCCGAAGCGCAAGATCAGACACGCGGCTGGTTCTATTCTCTAATGGCGATCAGCACCTTGCTGTTTGACAAATCTCCTTATGAGAATGTCATCGTTATGGGTCTGGTGCAGGATGCGGACGGTCGCAAAATGTCGAAGCACTTAGGCAATGTCGTCGACCCCTGGACTGTTTTAAACAAGCAGGGCGCCGACGCGGTTCGCTGGTATTTTTATCACAATTCGCAGCCCTGGCTGCCAAGCCGCTTCTCTGATGAAGCCGTGAGTGAAGGCCAGCGCAAATTTATGGGTACGCTCTGGAATACTCTGGCTTTCTACACACTCTACGCGGAGATTGACCAGTTCGATCCCAAGCAGCACTCGCTGGTATTTGATACGCTCTCGATCATGGACCGTTGGCTGCTGGCAAAATTGTCGACTTTGGTAGATAAAGTCGACAGCGGACTGAATCATTATGACATTACCGGCTCAGCTCGTGCCATTCAGGATTTCTGTGACGAATTGTCGAACTGGTATGTCAGGCGCAGCCGTGAACGCTTCTGGGCCGATGGTATGGAGCAAGACAAAGTCAATGCCTATATGACGCTGTACACTGCCCTGGAGACGCTGGCCAGGCTGAGCGCGCCGTTCGTTCCCTACATGAGTGAAGCCATCTATCAGACAGTTGTCCGCAGTACAGACTCAGCGGCTTCGGAGAGCGTGCATCTTTGCTCGTATCCTGCTGCCCAAGAAGAATGGAAGAATGATCGTCTGGTCCAGGACATGGATCGTTTGATCGAAGTAGTTCAGCTTGGCCGGGCGGCTCGTAACAATTCCGGAATGAAGAATCGTCAGCCTTTGGCAAGAGTCATGATCGCGGGAAGCAAGCCTTTCACGGAAGAGCTTACCCAAGTTCTGCAAGATGAGCTCAACATTGACGCGGCCGATTATATCGACTCAGCCGAGGCCCTCTTGACGTACAGTTTTAAGCCCCAGCTGCGTACCCTCGGGAAACGACTGGGTGCTCTGCTTCCGAAAGTCCGGGATCAGCTCAATCATGTCGATGGCCAAAAGGCCTGGCAGGAACTCAAGAAAAATGGCACTTTATCACTGACGGTAGATGAGCAGACCATAGCGTTGGCTGAGGAAGATCTGATCATCGAAACCGGCGAAGCCCAGGGATATGCCGTAATGAGTGAAAATGGCGTTACAGTCGCTCTGGACTTGACGCTAAGCGAGGAGTTGCTGGACCGCGGTTTCGTCCGCGAAATCATTTCCAAACTCCAGAACATGCGCAAGGATTCGGGCTTTGAGGTGATGGATCGGATTCGCGTCTATTTCAAAGGCACGGACAAAATCAACACGGTCATGCATACTAATTCCGATCTGATAGCCGGAGAGGTTTTGGCCGTTGAGCTGATCCACAGGAAGAGCCCTGAAGCAACCGAGTGGAATATCAATGGAGAAATTTCTTACCTGGCAGTGGAAAGGGTATAAACACAGAATGTTTGGAAGTAATTTTGACCTGAAATCGTATCTCATCCGCCTCTTTGTGCTCTTCTTGTCTATCAGTGTGCACGAGTGGGCGCATGCCTATTCGGCTTATCGTTATGGTGATGATACGGCTGCTTTGCAGGGGCGTTTGACACTCAATCCGCTGCGACACTTCGAGCCGGTAGGCCTTATCCTAATTCTGGTAGGAGCTCCGATAGCTTGGGCGCGGCCTGTGCCGATTAACCCCAACCGCTTTCGCTCAGATGTCAACCGCAGCCAAGCCATGCTCTGGGTGAGTTTATCAGGTATAACCTGCAACTTCCTGCTAGCCTTCACCGGGAGTTTTCTGCTATATTTTATGCAATTTATTTACCTGCAAACCGGTGTCGCCGGATCTGCTTTTACTGTCCTGCAAGTTGTCTCGGAAATTGCCTTAATGATGATGTTGACCAATGTCTTTCTGGGTATTTTCAACTTGCTGCCTATCCCGCCGCTGGACGGCTTTGAATTGTTCAGCCGGATCTTGCCCCGCCGGCTCGTCTGGTGGCTGCAGACCAATACCCGAATGATCAGCAGTATTATGCTCATGGTCATCATTTTCTTCAGAGGTGGATTTTCGCGATTCCTAAACATTCTGGCCAGTCCGGTGCTTTATGTACTGCAATGGCCTTGGCGAACTGTGTTTGAGTTGCTGGCGTAATGATACGCGCGTAAGGGGAACATTGGCGGACAGATTTGACAACAAAAAAGAGATCCTGCCTTTGCCTGAGCAGGATCGCGAAAAGATCAAGGGGCCTGAACTCCGCTTAGGAGACTTTTCAGGGCCTCTTGATTTGTTGTTTTACCTAATTGAAAAAAATGAAATCGACCTCTTCGATATTCCGGTGGCATCGTTAACAGCGCAATATTTGACATTTCTGGATGACTTAGAGCAGCTCGATATGGATATGGCTACAGATTTTTTGGTTACCGGCGCAACCTTGGTCCAGTTGAAATCAGCAATGATGTTGCCTCGCGAGAAAACAGACAACGACAAAGCAGATCCGCGGGATGAGCTGGTCTTGCGCTTGCTTGCGTACCGCCGCTGCAAACTGATCGCTGCAGAACTTGCCAAAAGAGAAGAGTTGTATGCATCTGTTGTTTTTCGTCTGCCCGAAAACCCGGCTAGTCTCGGATTGACACCGCCTGACCCAACCGCTCAGTACGCGGACGAAACAGATTTTAGTGCTGCTCGCTTTAAGCGCAGCCGGGAAGCGTTGCGAGCCCGTAACGCAGCCCGATTCCAGGATCTGCATGATAAGATGGAATATATCATCAGTCGCGAACAGATTTCGCTGAAAGATTGGATTGAGAAACTTTGGCAAATACTTTTGGCCAAAACAACCGTCAGTTTTGATGAGGTTTTCCCAGCCCGGCGCAGCAAACAAGGTCGCCTGACCGGCTTTCTGGCTGTTCTGGAATTACTGAAACAGAATCGAATTCTTGTTGAGCAGGCTATGCCTTTCGCTGAGATTCGATTAAGCAAATACAGAGGAGGAGACGCAGAGTGAATTCACCACAAGAAGAACAGCGAAATCCGGAAGCGGACAAGTGGAATCACATCCAGTCACTGGAAGCGATTCTCTTTGCAGCCGGCGACCCTGTGTCGTGTTCCATATTGCAGGACCTTCTTGCTGTCGAAGCCGATGAACTCAATCATTTGCTGAATTTTATGGCGAAAACCTACGCTTCGGAGCAGCATGGCATTGAGTTGAGACGCCTCGGTGATTCAGTTGCCCTAGCCACGAAGCCTGCTGCGAAAGTTGTGTTAGAAAAATTCTTCGCCCGTCCGGCAAAAGTCCTGCATTTAAGTCAGGCAGCCTACGAAACGCTGGCTGTTGTCGCTTATAACGAACCAGTTACACGTGCGCAACTCGACCAGGTGAGAGGCGTGAATTCTGATGGCGCCTTGAATCGCCTAGTCGAGAAAGGGCTGGTAGAGATGACCGGAACCTTGGATTTGCCCGGCCGTCCGGCTGTATTTCGCACGACCGAGCTGTTCCTTCGTCTTTATGGAATCCAGTCGCTTGCCGAACTGGAGCCTATGGACATGCTTATGTACGACACAGTCCAGGATTTCGAACAATCTTACCGAAAGACACAAGATTTGGCCCTAAAGCATGATGACAGCAACGACGATGACCCTCTGGAGTCAATAAATATTTCAGACGTGAGTCAAGACGCTTCACACGCAGAGGAGCTGTAAAAAATGAAGAATTCCGAAGAGCAAGGCTTGTTCGATCGCCTGACCAGACATGAATCGATGTTTAGCAAAGGCCAAAAACGCATTGCTCAGTATGTGAAAGAGCATTACGAGCTTGTGGCAAGTGAAACAGCGGCCCGAGTCGGACAGGCTTGCCAGGTCTCGGAGTCTACGGTTGTTCGTTTCGCGATCCTGCTTGGCTATGATGGCTATCCGGAGTTTCAAAGCGCTCTTTTGGAGGAGCTTAAACAATCCCTGAGCATTCCGCAGCGAATGAATGTCTTTGCCAAATTAGGAGCTGAGGAGAAATCTGACTTTCTGGCCTATGTCTACGACCATGATATTCAGATGCTGCGCAAAGCCCGCAAAGATCGGGACCCGCAGGCCTTTCATGCGTGTGTAGACGCGCTCTTGTCCGCTAAACGAATTTTTATCGTCGGTGTGCGCTCCTCAGCGCCGCTGGCACAGTTTCTCGCCTATTACTTGTCTTTGTTTCTGCCT
>JAAYZH010000341.1 GCA_012514965.1 Clostridiaceae bacterium
AGGCTGCCAGAACGTTCATGCGTCCGTCGTACACGGTTTTAAACTTTTCGAAGTCAAAGCCTTTGACCACGTATTGGACATTGGAGGAAACTTGTATTCCTTCATTGAGAGGATCCTCCTCAAAATTCCACTCCACAGGAACTTTCTCGGTGTTTGGCAGTTGCGAAAGCGCGCGCAGAGCGGCGGCTCGGAAGGTAGGCATACTCTCTTCGTCTGTAGTCAAAGAGAGAATGACTTCACCGCGGTTAAAAGCAGCATTGTACACTCGCTTGAGATTTTCTTTTAAGCTCTGCTTGTTCTCCTCAAAGTCGGCAATAAGCTGCTTGAGCCGCAAATAGTAAGAGACTCCGGCAAGTTCCTCCTGCATCCAGGAGCTGAGGTTCAGCCTGGACAACAGCCGGTTGCGCGCGAAATTATCGCCTTGCTGGCTGATATCATGTTCTTTGCCCACCAATTGCATGCGCATAAGCTCAAGGATGCGTTTGTCATCATCGAAACGACTCAGACGTAAGATCTCTGTGAGAAGCTCCGGCCACGTCCCACCTTGTGCATCCAAGGTTTTCAGTGTGACTTCCATACGGAAGAGAACTTTCTCGTCCGGTTCCTTGAGTGCGATAGCCGGATTGTAGTTTATTCCGCCTGTTTCCAGAAAAACAGCCGTGCTGAGCTGCTTGTAATCATGGTGATCGGTATCCACTGAACCCAGGAGCAAACTCAAGAGGGATACATAGAAGAGATCTTCCTTCGCGATATGCTGCAGAGGGAAACTATACCGCGCGTAATGAATTTGCGAAGTAAAAATCGGGTGTTCAAGCACAATATCGTCTTCTTCTTCACTTGTAAGGCAAGGCGGATCCGGCAGTTCTGTCTCCAGGTCCGCGATACCGAGCCGGGGAATACTTGCCTTGGCTTCCGCGCTGTCCTCCGTATTTTGCCACTCCGCAAGTTCTCTTGTCCTTCGGACAAGATCGTCGATTTCAGCCGTGCTCATTTGCGCCTTGCGTTCTGCCAGTTTGGCCAGAACTTGTTGGTCTTTGGCCTCATTCAAGCCGGCCTGGGGCTGCAGATGCAGCAATAGCTTGTGTGGATTAGCAATGAGCTTCTCTTCAACGAATCGTTCCCAGCTATCTGTAGAGAGGCTCTCGCGGAGTTCGGCCAAAGCTTCCGTGTAGCGTAACTGATCAAGTGGATCTCCGCCATACAACCAGCTGTCCAGAGACTTGATGAAGTACAGAATTCCCATGGTGGTGTAGCCGCCGCCTTCGCGGAGCGAATACTCCATGCGATTCAGGGAGGCAGTCAGGTGATCACGATCAATGCCTTCTTTGACCAATTTGCGCAAAGTATCCTCGATTATCGCCTGATATTTTGTTTTGGCCTCAGGCTTGGCATTGATCAAGAAAACCGCAAGCATATTCTGCATCTTTTCGTCTGTAAAGGCATTCGTGTCACTGCAAAAATCTTGTTGTTGCAGCGCCAGACGAACCGGAGCTGATTGCGTCGAGAAGAGAGCATCGGTCAAAACTTCAAGCATCAGATTTGCCTTGAGGTCGGAATACTTATTCAAAGCAACGCTCCAGACCAGGTAATCCTTATCGGTTACGTCTTCCCCGCCGGCCAAAGAATAGAGTGCGCTTTCTTCACGCGGCTCACTGAAAGCCTCTTGGAAGGCGATCTCAGAATCGACTTCGCGCGCGTCAAAAGCAGACAAGTACTCGTCATTGAGATACTTCAACTGTCCTTCAATGTCCATGTCGCCGTAGAGGAAAATTTTGGCGTTCGATGGATGATAAAAGCGACTGTGAAAGTCTTTGAATTCTTCAAAGCTAAGCTCAGGAATCGTATAGGGCTCTCCGCCCGAGTTGTAAGCGTAGTGGGTATCCGGGAAAAGTCGCTGATTCGTCTCAGAATATGCTACCTGAAAGGGCGAGGAAAAGGCCCCTCGCATCTCGTTGTAGACTACGCCGCTGTATGTCAGAGGTGCGTCAGCATCTTCAAGCTGATACCTCCAGCCCTCCTGACGGAAGATTCTCTCGTCGGTATACAGGTTTGGATAGAACACTGCATCCAGGTATACATCCATCAGGTTGCGAAAGTCTTTATCATTGCGTGAGGCGACTGGATAAATTGTTTTGTCAGAAAAAGTCATCGCGTTGAGAAAAGTTGCCAAACTCGACTGTACCAAGTTCATGAAAGGTTCTTTGGTCTTGTATTTGCGCGATCCGGATAAGACACAATGTTCAATGATATGCGGCACACCTGTAGAATTGTTCTGGGGCGTACGGAAAGCAACGCCAAAA
>JAAYZH010000342.1 GCA_012514965.1 Clostridiaceae bacterium
ATGGTCTCGAAATGGCGCCGGAACTGAAGGAACACTTCCCTGAGTACCGCAAGACGCACAATGACGGGGTCTTCGACGCCTACACGCCTGAGATGCGAGCTGCCCGCACGGCCGGCCTGATGACCGGTCTTCCGGACGCGTATGGCCGCGGCCGCATTATCGGTGACTACCGCCGCATCGCCCTCTACGGCACGGATGCGCTCAAGCAGCAGAAGCTTGCCGACAAGCGCAACGCCCGCGGCAACGCCCGCGAGCAGGTCATCCGCCACCGTGAAGAACTGTCTGAGCAGATCCGCGCACTGGACGAGATCAAGGAGATGGCGGCCGCCTATGGTTGCGACATCAGCCGCCCGGCCCAGACTGCCCAGGAAGCCGTCCAGTGGCTGTACTTTGGCTACCTCGCCGGCATCAAGGAGAACAACGGCGCCGCCATGTCGCTCGGCCGCAACGCGAACTTCCTCGACATCTACGTGGAGCGCGATATCGCCCGAGGCCTGCTCACGGAGGAAGATGCGCAGGCCCTGATCGACCAGCTGATCATCAAGCTGCGCCTGGTCCGCCACCTACGTACCCCTGAGTACGACGAGCTTTTCGCCGGTGACCCCACCTGGGTGACCGAATCCATCGGCGGCATGGGCGAGGACGGACGGCCTATGGTCAGCCGCACTTCCTACCGCATCCTCCACTCGCTGACGAACCTCGGCCCCGCGCCCGAGCCGAACATGACCATTCTCTGGTCCGAGGCCCTGCCGCAGAACTTCAAGCGTTACTGCGCCCGCCTGAGCATCGAGACCGGCGCTCTGCAATACGAGAACGACGACGTGATGCGCCCGATCTACGGTGACGACTACGCCATTGCGTGCTGCGTTTCGGCCATGCAGGTAGGCAAGCAGATGCAGTTTTTCGGGGCGCGCGCGAATTTGGCCAAAGCCCTGCTCTACGCCATCAACGGCGGCGCGGACGAAATCAAGCTCGACAAGAAGACCGGCGCTCCTCTGCAGGTCATGGCCGGCCTGGAGAAGTTCACCGGCGACTTCCTCGACTACGACGACATCGTTGCGCGCTACAAGACCGTGCTCGCCAAGCTCGCTGAACTCTACGTCGATACCATGAACACCATCCACTACATGCACGACAAGTACGCCTACGAGGCCGCCCAGATGGCCCTGCATGACAGCGAAGTCCATCGTTTCATGGCCTTTGGCATTGCAGGGATCTCCATCGTCGCCGACTCCCTGAGCGCGATCAAGTACGCCAAGGTCCGCGTGCTGCGCGACGAGACTGGCTTGGCCAAAGACTTCGCCATCGAAGGTGACTTCCCCAAGTTCGGCAACGACGACGACCGCGTCGACAGCATCGCCGTCGAAGTCACCCGCTACTTCTCCGACCAGCTCAAGCTGACGCCTACTTACCGGGACGCCGAGCATACCCTGTCGCTGCTCACTATCACCTCGAATGTGGTCTACGGCAAGAAGACCGGCTCCACCCCCGACGGCCGTAAACGCGGTGAGGCCTTTGCCCCCGGCGCGAACCCCATGCATGGCCGTGACAGCCGCGGCGCCTTGGCATCCCTCAATTCCGTGGCCAAAATCCCCTACGCCGAAGTGGCCCAAGACGGTATCTCGAACACCTTCTCCATCGTCCCCGAGTCGCTGGGCAAAACCGAATCTGCCCGCATCGACAATCTCTGCACCATCATGGACGGGTACTTTGGCCAGCAAGCCTTCCACCTGAACGTCAACGTCCTGCGCCGCGAAACCCTGCAGGACGCCATGGAACACCCGGAGCGCTACCCGAACCTGACCATTCGCGTGTCGGGCTACGCAGTCCGCTTCGCCCAGCTGTCACGCGCCCAGCAGCTTGAAGTCATGTCGCGCACCTTCCACGAGAGAGTAGGCTAGAGATGACCGCGGGCCGCATTCACTCCATCGAAACCATGGGGCTGGTGGATGGCCCCGGCGTCCGCACGGTATTCTTCCTCCAGGGCTGTCCCCTGCGCTGCGTCTACTGCCACAACCCTGACAGTCAGGCGATCGGCGGCGGCGTGGAGATGAGCCCTGCGGAAATCGTCGAGATCGCCAAACGCTACCGCCCCTACCACGGGGCCACCGGCGGCGTGACCTTCTCCGGCGGCGAACCGACACTCCAAGGCGCATTCCTAGTCGAGGCACTCAAGCTTCTCAAAGCTGAAGGTATCCACACCGCCATCGACACCTCCGGCGCGGGCGACCCTCAGCACTACGCAGAGCTCCTCAGTCTGGTGGACCTCGTAATTCTGGACGTCAAGCACTTCGAAGACACGCGTTACCGTGAACTCACCCAGCGCCCCATCGCCCCCTGGCTGGACTTCGTCTCCGCCCTGATCGGCAGCGAATTCACGGGCAAAGTTTGGATCCGCCACGTCATGGTGCCGGGCTGGACCGACACAGAACCCGCAATGCAGCAGCTGGTCCGGACGATCGAGCCCTTACGGCAGTGGATCGAGCGGCTTGAGATCCTGCCGTACCACGTGATGGGCGTGGACAAATACGAGAAGCTTGGTCTGGACTACCGCCTCACGGGTGTGCCCGCAATGGACAAAACCCGCGCCGCCGAGCTCGAAACGATCGCGAGGCGGCTGTTTGCGGGAGAGTAAGCTGCGTTTTTGAGCTCAATGCCCTGCCGAGAGTCCTGTCCGCAGAAGTCCAGACAACCGCAATCTCACTTCCACACTGCAAATGCAGAGCCAAAACAGGCTAGTTACTTCTTTCGTCAGCCACATCGGTCTTGGTTTTCGTAATTTGTCTTGTCATTTGCACAGTTATTTTCTTATATATATGGTACTATGAACAATTTAGAACGTTCGTTTCAAAACATGAACGCCGAGATAGAGAATCCACGTCCAAACCCTTCCTCTCAGCAAGCCCAGCCCTTACACTAGGCTCAATCAAAGAAGGAGGTAAGGAACTATGAATTATTTCATGAAGGCTTTAATCCTTATTGGTATGAGTTACAACGACTCTATCTCTAAGGATGACATCACAATCGCCGAAGCTTTTAGAGGCTAACTTAGAGAGCACATTGCAAACAAGGCTGCGGGAGCAATCCCGCAGTTTTTTTGTGCGGATGAACCTGGCACGGCCAAAAGTGACGATTGTCTGGGGTCGGTGCCCCGATAAACGAAAAATTTGTCCTCCTGGTTACTGATCTGGCCAAAAATTGCGAAAATGTGTGCCCGAGGCTTGGGATATCGAAATTTTTGTCCACCCGCCCCCCTGATCTGGACAAAAATTGC
>JAAYZH010000039.1 GCA_012514965.1 Clostridiaceae bacterium
ATACGGAGAATTAACATGGTGGCAATAATACCCGAAATGGATGGCAAGGTGATGTAGAACACTTGCTGGAAACGTGAGGCACCATCAATTTTGGCCGCTTCGTATAGTTGTGTATCGACACTGGCCAGCGACGCCATGTAGATAACCGTGTTCCAGCCAAAGGTCTTCCAGATCATGGAAACGACCATGGTAGGGATAAAAGGTTCAGGTCTGGACAGGAAGGCAATCGGGCTGCCGCCGAACATACGAACCACGTTGTTGACCATACCACCGTCCGTGGAAAGCAACGATGTCATGATGCCGCCTAAGACCACCCATGAGAGAAACTCCGGCAGAATAAATAGCGACTGTACACCCTTCTTGATCCGTTTGCCCCTAAGCTCATGCATCAGCAATGAAATAATGATGGGAAAAGGAAAGCCAAAAAGAAGCCGAATAAACGAGATATAGATCGTGTTCTTGAAAACCTGCCAAAACTTGCTCGTGGCGAATACATTGGTAAAGTTTTCGAAGCCGACCCAGGGACTGCCCAGAATACCTTGCCGCGGCTTAAAATCCTTAAAGGCAATGGTAGCCCCGTACATAGGTGCATAATGAAAAATCACGTAATAGGCCAAGAGCGGAATCAACATAATGTACAGCCACTTATGCTGCACCATGTAGCGCCCGCTCTCTCTTATTCGTTCGGCGAATGAACGCCTGGCCAGCTTGGGTGTTTGTAGTGCCATAAATTTCCCCTCTCATGACATTGTCTGTTGCCGCAGATCAGTAATTATGCCTAAATCTCTCAATACGAAATCGATCATAACACGAGTCCAGTTATTCAACGAGCTTAAAATTGAACGAGTTGCGATCATGATGGTAGTCTATTTTACCGAACAATTATGGATTATGAGCGAAATCATCTTGCCTGGCATTTCGCATGCATTGATGTAAATTATTCACCAGTTTCGCATCTAAATATGTATAAGGCAGTTTGGCGTTTCTCTGTTTGCTGCTTCTCTAATTGGCTTAAAAAAGTTTATCCTGACGTATAATAGACAAATACACATATCCTGCATTTCGAATACAGAAAGGTTAAGCCTTATGCCGATACGCAATGATCTGGAAAATGACGATTATGGCCTGCTCTCATTCAAGCTGGAGGGTGACAGAGGCGATTCTGCCGCGGAGGCATCCGCCAGCAGGCAAGATCCATCAACCATGACGCCGCCCGAAAGTGCGGAAGAAGTTCTGACCGAAGAGATCACGGTACCTAAGGCAAACGGAAATACTGTGGGTGCCTCCTCATATGACCGCCGTTTCGACTTTCGCAGCCAGATTCTGTTCCAGCGTCATGGCCGTGCCCAACGTCTCTTGCGTTTTGCGGCATTTGCTGCCACAGCGCTGGCTCCTTTGTCTTTGTTCCTCCGCCTTGGCGGCCTTGATGCGGGATGGACTTGGCTCATCTTTGCGCTTCTGCTTTGTTTCGCCGCAGTTGCGTTTATTCTGCAACGATCCCTGGCCAAAACCTGGCGCCACACGCTGGATTCCTGCTCTTTGCTTTTTCGCAGACACGGTCTTGAGCTAATTTTGCCGGCCGAACACAGCAAAGACTTCCATTTTCCTCAAGGCCTATCCGTCGGCGCAAACAGCGGCAACGACTCGGAGTTTACTTCTTCTATACAGGGGGATTACCTGCACGTCCTCCTCCCCTATGATTCCTTGCTTGACCAGGCCTATCATACGCAGGAACGAACCATGCTGCTGACGATAGACGCGGTTCAAGGTGACCGCCTGATCACGATTCGTGTACCGGACTCCTCTCTCGATCGTACTTCGCGCAACCTTCTGGAAACAGAGATATTCAACAGGGCCGGCCGATCACTGCGGAGCATTCACGATTAGTAGAGGACGAATATGACTTGACGAACCGTTCTCTGGCTGACAACTTAGACACGCTCCCTCGCTTCGCTTATCCAGGGATATGCCTGAAGACCGCCTCGGCAACAAGCTTTTATGCTATATTTGTGACAAGTATTTTTTCGAAGTTAGCAGGGCTTAACAGGGCGCTGTTCATCTCTATAGCAAAGGTGTTTATGGATAATAGACAGCAAACACACTCCGGTGCGCAGCACTCGGCCACTACAGACTATCGCGGCAAGCCCCGCTACCGAATTCTTTTCGCCTCGCTGCGACCTTTTGTCCGCCTCCTTACCTGGCTGCTTTTTAATTACAAACCGATCCGTTTTCACGAGAACAAGGATCAGAACTATTTTATTCTCTCCAATCACACCGGCTCCTTAGATCCGCTGTTCCTGACACTGAGCTTCGACAGGCCAATCTTTTTTGTCGCCTCAGATCACTTGTTCCGCCTGGGCTGGGTGAGCAAAGTACTGGATTACCTGGTTGCGCCGATCCCGATTGTAAAGTCCAAGCTAGACCTCAAGGCACTCCGAGTCATTCGCAACGAGCTGGAGGCTGGTCGCACGGTCGCCCTCTTCCCCTCCGGCAACCGCTCCGTGGCGGGTCCCGAGGAGAAGATCCCTCCCGCGACAGGTAAGTTGCTTAAGATGCTTAAGATCCCGGTTTTATTATTCCGGCTTGAGGGAGGCTATCTGACTTCGCCGCGTTGGGCCAAACACCATCGTCGAGGCAAAATGAGCGGCTCTGTTGTAATGCACCTCACAAAAGAAGATCTCGAACAGCATTCCGCAGCCGAGCTCGATGACATGCTCGTGCGCTTTTTGGACGCGAATCCCTACAGCCTGCCTACCCGCCACAAGATCAAGTATCGTGGGTGCCGCCCGGCTGAGCATCTTGAGAGAGTTCTCTATGTTTGCCCTGGCTGTCAGAGACTGGCAACCTTGCATTCACACAAAGACCTCCTTTCTTGTTCCTGTGGATTTGCGATCCGCTACACAAACACCGGTCAATTTGCCCCTGCCACTTGGAACCCTGCAGATCAGTTGTGGTCTGAACGCTACCCCAACGTAGAAGCGTTCTACAGCTGGCAACGTGAACATCTGGCCGCAACCTTCTCTGAAACCGAGCCGGCTGCCATTCCAGTTGATCAGGTGATGTTCACGGACGAGCGAGAGAGCCTGACCCTGACACAGAGGGCTCGGCACAACAGCCACAGGATCAAGGGCAACCTGACGCTCTACATCAATCGTCTGGAATACAGAGACGAGAAGAGCGGCGAAGTTTTGGCCTTCGCGCTTACAGACATCAGTGATCTCAGCTGCATTGGTCCGCAGCGCTTGCAATTCACCGATGCTCGCGACGGTTCTGTCTACGAAAGTCAGAATCGCCAGCCTCGCTCGGCCTATAAATACATCGATGTAATCCAAGCAATCAAGCAGAGCGCGCTTCAGGCAAAAGTACAGACCAAGCTTGCCGCTGAGCAGAATTTGGACAGGCAAAACCACACAGCGGGGGCCGAAGAAGCCTCGTTGACAGAAGAAACAGCAACTACCCAAGCAGTCTAGCAACTAAGGAGGAATTCGATGGACTTTACTTCAGCAAACGTCGAACTATGGAATGGCATGATCAGCAGCGGCATGATCGCGGTCCTGGTCCTCTTCGCCAACTTGCTCCGTCGGAATGTCAAATTTATCCGCAATGCCTTGATACCGACCTCGGTTCTGGCTGGATTTATTGGCATGCTGGTCCGTGAGCTGGGTTTGATCAAGCTCGATACGGGCTTTCTCGAGATGCTCACCTATCACTCGCTGGCCATTGGTTTTATCGCGCTGAGCTTGCGAACGCCAAACAGCCGCGACAACGGCGGACGCAAAGGCCAGGCGGTCTTTGACAGCGTGAACTCCGGCATGCTCATCGTCTCAAATTACTTGATCCAGGGTGTCCTCGGCCTCGTCATCACGATCGCCGCATCACTCACCTTTGCCCCAGGCTTCTTCAAGGCAGCGGGTATTCTCCTGCCCATGGGCTACGGTCAAGGCCCGGGCCAGGCAAACAACATCGGTTCCATGTACGAAACCTACGGCTTCGCGGGCGGCCAAAGCTTTGGCCTCGCGATCGCCAGCATGGGCTTTCTGTGGGCAAGTATCGGCGGTCTGGCCTACCTCAATTACCTGAAGAAGCGCAGCCTGCTGCCCCAGGAATCTCAAGTCGCCGCTGGTGAAGAAGCGGTTGAGATCCTCGAAGAAGCCGACGAAGTTCCCTTGACCGAACCGGTCGATCGCCTAACGCTGCAACTGTGCTGGATCTTCCTGGTCTACGCTGCCACCTATGCCTTCAGCTTTGGCTTCCTCTGGATCTTCCGTGTCGTACCCGCCCTCAATGGCGTCTACAACACGGTTGCGCCCTTGATCTGGGGTTTCAACTTCCTGATTGGTTCATCTTTGGCCCTGGTCTTGCGCGGACTCCTGGTCAAGTTCCGTGAACGCGGCTGGATGACACACCAGTACACCAATGCCTACTTGCTGAACCGCATCTCCGGTCTCGCGTTTGACGTCATGATCGTCGGAGCCATCAGCACAATCTCCATCGGCGACCTGCAAGGCAAATGGCTCGTCTTCTTCCTGGTAACGTTCTTCGGTGGCCTGCTCTCGCTTGTTTACAACATCAAGATGGCCAAAATCGTCTATCCGGACTACGCAATCTCCGGGATGATGGGCATGTACGGCATGATGACCGGCACAGCCAGCACCGGTATTATGCTGCTGCGCCAGACCGACCCGCTCTTCCGCACACCAATGTCGACAAACCTCGTAACCGGCAGCTCCACAGCCATCGTGTTCGCCATTCCCGTGTTGCTGTTTGTAGGTTTGGCCCCGCAGTCCGACCTGCTCAGCTATGTCTCAGCGGCAGCCTGCTTCGTGTATTGGGCTATACTCCACTTCACGCTTCTGTATCGGACGAAAAAGCGCGCGGCGACTGCCCTCAAGAAGTAACATCCGCACGCACTTCCTAAGCGCAAATTACCAAGCACCGTCTTCTGATGGTGCTTGGTGTATTCAGGGCTCCGAAGATTGAAATTGAGCACAGTGGGCCGCCCGCTTCTGGCAAAAAGTCGAGTTGTGTGTGTCTTGCACTTGGATAACTCGGATATTTGTCACCAGAAGCCCAAATCGTGGCAAAAAGGCGAGTTGTGTGGGGGGCATGCGGACGTTTTCTTGGACAGTGTTAAACCGCTATGCCTTTCAGTTGTCGATACTGCAAAGGACTTTTTCCGCCCAGGGACATTTTGATTCTCTTCTCATTGTACCAATGCAGATACTGATCAAGGTATTTCATGAACTTTGCAAGGGTATGCGAGCTGAAATTCTCATCATAGAAACATTCCACCTTCATGCGGCCGAAGAAACCTTCGCAGGCAGCGTTATCGGGAGAACAACCTTTCTTTGACATGGAACG
>JAAYZH010000343.1 GCA_012514965.1 Clostridiaceae bacterium
ATCGAAAATTTTGTCCATTGCATCCACCGCACCCACCACCCCCACCGCACCCACCGCACCCCCGAAGCGGCTCCAGACCACGTGTGCGCAGATTTAGAAGCAACTCTTCCTTTAGCAAGCAGAATTATGAAAGGAGCCGCCTTTTTCTGAGGCAGCCCCTTGTTTTGCAAGCAGAATTATGAAAGGAGCCGCCTCAATTTGAGGCAGCCCCTTGTTTGGATTAGGCGTTGTTGGATTAATCCTGTTTTTTCTGACTTTGCGCAATGATTTGAGCAAGCTCTTCTTCTTTATGCTTCTGTTTGATTTCGAAGATATGGGTTTGAATCTCCTGCATGCGTTCGGCCGTAAGCTCGTAGAACTTCAAGGCGACCACAGAAGCGAGCCAGCCGAGGATGGGCAGGCCGAAGAACAGAATTGTAGCGACCCAGAAAATCTGGGGCGTCAGCGGGTCCGCTGTGGTGGGCTGACGATCGACGAAGCCGATGGCGGCGACGGCAAGAGACACGATAGTGGTCGAGAGAGAAGAGATCAGCTTATCGACCAGGGAGAAGAGCGTGCCGATGATACCCGGCATGTAGTTGCCAGAGCGGTAGGTCTCGTAGTCGGTGACGTCGGAAATCGCGTTGATGGTGAGTCCGCCCGAAGAACGGGAGATACCCTGGCCCAGACTCCAGAGCACCAGATAGGCAATGGTCATGAAGCCGATATTATCGAGGCCGATGTTCTGGGGATTGCCGACAGCCAGCAGAGCCCACATGGCTGCATACACGATGATACTGCCCCAGGCTGTGGTGATGAGTCCTCTGCGGATGCCGAGCTTGCGAGCATACTGTGAGAAGAATTGGACCAGGAAGAAGGCCGGGACAAGTGTAATAAGCGAAAGTTTGCCCTGCAGGGTATTGTCGCCCATGATGATTCCATAAATCATTATGCCGGTGATGGCGTTAGAGGCGGCCAGTCCCGAGATTTTGTCTGTCGAAGCCGAGACGATCAGCATCTGTAAGGGACGGTTTTTGGCAATAACCTGTGCGTAATCCTTGAACTTGAACTTCTTCTCAACACCGGTACCGAAATTCTCAGGAATGTCTTTGGCCCAAATGCCGATCAAGGCGAGTGTGGTCAAAATACCTGCTGCAATGATGGTCATTGGCACGAGGAAAGCGTACAGCTCCATGGTGTAGTTCGTTGTGGCAGTCTGATACTTGGGGATCAGGTACATGGAGATGAGAGCCGGGAAGGAAGTCAACAAAATCAGGGTGTATGTTGAATCAAAGGCACTGAATAAAGGCCTCTGCTTGGGATCATTGGTCATACAGGCGGGGCCGGCCTTCGTGCAGGCGGTCTGACAAGTATAGCCGACGATGTAGATCGCGTACATGAAGACAAAGAAGCCGTAGCCGGCGCCGGTCCCGAAAGCCTCGCTGATCCTGTGGGTAAAGTTGTACATGATCGCAACTGCAAATGTCATGATTACATAACCAGTAATTATATAAGGGCGGAATTTCCCGATCTTGCCATTGGTCTTATCGATTAAAGCACCGATAATTGGATCGGTGATGCCGTCGAACATTCTCATTAAGGTGAGAATGGTACCGACCAGCGCCGTAGCCAGGCCGGCGTAGCCTACCAGGTAGTACGAGATCAGATTCGTGCATAGCAAGAAAATATTGGTAGCTGAATTGTTCAGCGAGAAAAAGGCAATTTGCCAGATCTTGGAACGATTGTACTGGATATCGGGATGGCCGTTATCCACTTGCTTAACAGCAGTCATATGTTACCTCCGTCTGTCTATGTGATGAATTTCTTCCATAAGTTCTGCTCTTCAGCCATCCCGGAGGAAAAGCGAAGAGGAATCAGGTGGCAGGATCGCCGCGCTTGGCGCAACGTAATCCACTATGCTGTGTCTTCTGTTCACCTCCCCTATGAAATGAATCGTCGCTCTACTGCTTTCGGCCGTCGAAACCTTGGGTCCAAAGGTTCGCGCAGGCTCGGCATTTTCGCTTCGAACAGCGAGCTTCCGACCAGGCAAGATACAAAGTGGAACAGACTGATCAGGTGTGTTCTAGCCGAATATATAGCAACATTTTTATTTATAGTATTGATTCCGTGCGACACTGTCAAATAATTTATGATAATTCGATTGTTTTCGAGAAGAATATTAATTTTTATAGTGCAAAATGCCAAAGATATATACCTGATCTGGTATTGGCGCTGCTTTGGCCTATTGTGTCTGCGCCCGATCATCAGGCTGACCATAATTGGGGCATTGGGCCACTATTCGCAGCAATTCTCCACAGACAGGAGAAATATCCCCTCACAATTCACAGCTTCGCTGTAAACTATAGGAAACGAAATCCAGATAGAATCGAGAGCAGATATGAGTGATACGCGTCATCCGGAAGAGTGGCAGGGCATACAGGAGCAGATGCAGCAGTGGCGTCGTGACCTGCACCGCTTACCTGAACTGGGCCTGTACGTACCTGAAACTTCTCTATATGTCCAAAGCGTACTTGGCGAGCTGGGTGTCCCCTTCCACACACTCCTTGACGGCAACGCTGTTGTCGGTCTGATCGAAGGAGCCGGTCCGGGCAAGTGTATTGCACTGCGGGCGGACATGGATGGCCTGCCTGTTCGCAAAGAAACCGGCCTGCCTTTTGCCTCGACGAACGGGAACATGCATGCCTGCGGTCATGATGGCCACATGGCTATGCTGCTGGGGGCTGCAGCCTGGCTGGTGACACATCGCGAGAGTTTCACAGGCAGTATCAAACTGCTCTTCCAGCCGGCGGAGGAATCCCCGGGCGGAGCCAAACCCATGATCGAAGCGGGCTGCCTGGAGAATCCCCATGTCGATGCCGTTTTTGGCCTGCATGCCGGTGCGATCTCGACCGAACTGCCGGAAGAGACAGTCGGATTCCGGTCCGGCCCTCTGATGGCTGCAGTAGATAAGCTGCAGATTGTTGTGCAGGGCAAAGGCGGGCACGCAGCGTATCCGCAGACTACCGTCGATCCCATCACACTTGCAGCTGAACTCGTCTTGGCCTTGCAAACGCTCGTGAGCCGTGAGAAATCCCCCTTCGATCCGCTGGTTCTCTCGATCACTTGTATTAATGGCGGTCGCGGAATGAACGTCATCCCGGATAGCGTGGAGCTGCTGGGCACTGTCCGCACGATGAATCCGGAGACGCGTGTGTGGCTGGCGAGGCGCATTCGAGAGGTGTCTGAGCAGCTGGCTGCTTCTCGTGGGGCTGCAGTTGAGATCAAACACGACTTTATCTATCCGGCCCTCTTCAACGACAAGTCCCTCACAGCTTTAGCGATGGCGGCTGCCCGTAAGGTTCTGGGTGAGCAGCGTGTCTATGAGCTTACTGAGCCTGTCATGGGCGGTGAAGACTTCGCGTTTTTGGCTGAGGCAGTGCCCGGGGTCTACGCCTTCCAATACAGCATGGCCTCTACCGATGGCGAAATCTACCCTCACCACACCAGCCGATTCGATATTGACGAAGCCAGCTTCAGCGAGGGCGCGCGCCTTCATGTGCAAGTGGCTCTGGACTTCCTGGGCGCGGTCGACGCGTAGTCGGCCTTCTCGACCTCTACATCGGGGGAAAGAGAAGGCAGGTGATCCGTCATTTTTTGTGGAGGGTGTCGGGGGCTGCGTTGGCCTTCTGGCTACGCTTGTACGGCTGACCGTCACGATCGTACGTGATCCACTCGCCTACGGACTCGCCCCGGTTGAAATGGCCGGATCGCTTCAGGGTGCCATCCTTGCGGTACCACTCCCAGTAGCCGTCCGGCTCGCCGTCGATGATTCGACCGCGAGACCAGATGCTTTGGCCATCCGCATGATATTTGATAGTCACCCCGTCAATGAGTTCGGTCGGTTTTACAGGTGTAGACTTGGGTGTCGGAACTTCAGCACAGGTTTTGCCCATAAAAAATCTCCTTCTTTGCCAATAATGAGCAGAAACGAACATTTACATGATAACATAGCGAAATATTGCACGAAATGTGGCATTATAGACAGCGGTATATGCAAGGAACATCGTTCGGAAATTTTTGCAAAGGGGCTGTGCTTATGGAACAATTTTCAACGGAACTTTTGTTTTGGAAAGACCCGCCAGAGAACTATTCGATTAGTGCTGACCGCATCGTTATCGAGACAGAGCCGGGGACGGATCTTTGGCAGCGGACCTATTATGGTTTTCGCAATGACAATGCGCCCGCCCTGCTGATGAGCAGCGATAGAGAATTTCTTTCGTTTTCGGTCAAAACTGAATTCGACAGCAGCATTCTGTATGATCAGTGCGGTGTTGTGCTCTACCAGGACAGCGAGAATTGGCTGAAAGCGTCCTGCGAATACGAGAACTCGGACTTTCAGCGCCTGGGCAGCGTGGTGACGAACCACGGCTTCTCCGATTGGGCCACTTGTGATATCTCCACGGAGCAGAGAGCGATCTGGTACAGGCTGAGTCGTCGTAAGAATGATTATTGTGTAGAAAGCTCGTTCGACGGCGTGCACTATCAGCAGATGCGAATCTGCCATCTATGGGCTGGCGGCGGGACCATACATTTTGGCCTCTATGCCTGCAGTCCCGGTCAATCTACATTCAGGGCAGTGTTCAGCGAAATGCATTTGGGGGAATGTGTTTGGACACTTCAGGGTGATAACACGTGATACTACAGAATAAATAAACACACTACAGGAGGGGAAAATGGCATATCAATTTATATTTGTGGATTCGTTGCAGAAGGTTCTGCCTGAGCAGAAGCCCGAGGCGATGGGCGAAGCTAAGCTTAGTGGCTTGAGGGGAGAGGTCCTCTGCTTTCAGCTTGCTTATACGCGAGACTATCAGCGTGGCCCAATTTGGCAAAAAGATCTAGCCTACACCTTGTCAGGTGACGACAAGGTACTTGCCGCCACTCGCATCAGTCGTGTGGAGCTCGTTCCGGTCGCATTGCCTGCGTACCTCGATCGCCTGGATGGCAACTACTTATTCACGGATCCGCGCCTGGGGCCGGATCTGCTTGAACCTGTCGAAAGCAACATCTTCCGCCCCTACGCCAAACAATGGCGCAGCTTGTGGTTCGAAGTCACACTAGGTGAGAATCTGCCCGCCGGCGATTACCCGGTGACCCTACAAGTTTCGCAAGAAGATCAAGTGATTTGGGAAGATACAATCACGCTTGCGGTCGTCCCGCTCCAGCTGCCTGAACAGACCCTCATTCACACGGAGTGGTTCCACGGCGACTGCCTGGCTGACTACTACAGCTGTCCGGTCTTCTCGGAAGAACACTGGCGCTTGCTCGGCAACTTCATGGAGTCGGCTGTACGCAACAGCGTCAATCTTCTCCTGACTCCGATCTTCACCCCGCCGCTGGACACTGCGGTGGGCGGAGAGCGTACCACGATTCAACTGGTCGGAATTGAGCAAGACGGTGACAAGTTCATCTTCGACTTTACACTGCTCGACCGCTGGATCGAGCTTGCTTTGGCCAAAGGTATTCGCTACTTCGAAATGGCCCACTTCTTCACACAGTGGGGTGCGATGCACGCGCCCAAGATATTGGCTCGTGTCGACCGCAGCGCCGAAGCCGAACAGATCTTCGGCTGGGACACTCCCGCGACCGGACCTGCCTACAAGAACTTCCTCTACCAGTTTATTCCTGCCCTCAAGACATTTTTGGCCGAGCGCGGACTTCTGGATCGTACCTACTTTCACATTTCCGATGAGCCGCGTCTGGAACACAAAGACAGCTATCGGGCGGCCAAAGAAATGGTCTGGCCACTCCTGCAGGACTGCAAAGTCATCGACGCCTTGAGCTCCTACGAATTCTACCGCAGCGGGCTCGTCGAGCATCCGATCCCGTCCAACAACCACATCGAGTCATTCCTGGACAACGACATTGCCGACCTGTGGACCTATTACTGCTGCTCACAAACCGTCGACGTCAGCAACCGCTTCATGGCCATGCCCTCCGCCCGCAACCGCATCATCGGTGTTCAGCTGTATCTGCACAAGATCAGCGGCTTCCTGCACTGGGGATTCAACTTCTACAACGCCCAGTATTCAGTGCGCCCCATCAACCCCTTCCTCGTAACCGATGCCGTGAACGCCTTCCCATCGGGTGACGCCTTTATAGTCTATCCGGCCAAAGACGGCACAGCCCTGGATTCCTTGCGCGGTCGAGTGTTCGCCCAGGCCATGCAGGACATGCGTGCTTTCCAGTTGCTGGAGAGTCTGGCCGGACGCGATGCCGTTGAGGCCTTGATTCGCGAGGACGTCGAAGGCGAACTCACCTTCGCGAAATATCCTGAGGCAGCCTCTTATCTCCTCAATCTGCGCGAGAAAGTCAATGCCGAACTCATGCGCTTCGTCGAAGCCTGAGCTTTGGTCTGATGTTTAGCCCGAGGACTCCCGGAGGGGTCCGGAGTCCTCGGGAGTCCTTGGGATGATTGGAAGCCCGGAGCCTTTGGAACGATCGGAGTCATTGGGACGATTCGAAGCCCGGAGCCATTGGAGCCCTCGGAGTCATTGGGACGATTCGAAGCCCGGAGCCATTGGAATGATCGGAAGACCGGAGCCATTGGAATGATCGGAAGCCCGGAGCCATTGGAGCCGCGTGCGGCTTCGGGGGCTTTTTGTCATGGGAAGGTTGTCATAGGAAGGCTTTGTAGGGGAGGCTTGTCAGGGGAGGGTGTCATGGGAGGGTTGTCTGATGAGGCTTGTCATAGGAGGGTTGTCGAATGAGGCTTGTCATAGGAGGGTTGTCGAATGACAAAAATCGCTGTAATCCGACTGCTGTGGTTCAATAAAGTCAATTTTTCGCCTCAAATGAGCCGAAAAATGTCAAATCTTCCACTCCCTTGGACCTCTAAACTCGGATTTGGAAGCTTTTTGTCATAGGAAGGCTCCGAATGTGGCAACTATCGTCGCTGTATGTCTTCTTCGACCGCACTCCAGCCCCCGCCTCACGAATAC
>JAAYZH010000344.1 GCA_012514965.1 Clostridiaceae bacterium
AGCAACTGGAATCTGCTGCCTGGGCCTTGGGCGGACGCAATATGTACGCGCCGGTTCAGCATGTGCAGGATTATCTGCAAGATTTCGACCTTAAGGCCGCGACCCCTGCACGAACAGAGCTGAGGCTCGAGCCTTCGTACAGGCCTGGTTGGCGTGACGCGAAACTAGCTGATCTTCTCAGCCCTGTGCTCGGGCAGACGATTGCGGAAGGCCTGCTGGAGATCGATCGCAGGCTGCCCGGTTTTGCCGGCCCACAGGCGATTTTCACAGGTGTTGAGAGCCGCTCTTCGTCCCCGTTGCGCTTTAGCAGGGATCGCGAAAGCCGCGAGTCCGAGAATGTAGCGGGACTCTACCCGATCGGGGAAGGGGCAGGCTACGCCGGCGGCATTGTGTCCGCGGCTTTGGATGGCCTGCGAACAGCCGAGATGCTGATTCGGCGTTACAAGGTTCCGGAAGAATAAGTCAGGCGCGGGCGGGTTTTGGCCTGGAGCAGCAGCCCTGCCACAAATAAGGCCAGCGAAAACCACTGTGAAAGCGAGAGAGGTCCCATGAGGCCTCTTTCTTCGTCTCCGCGCCAAAACTCCAGAAAGAAGCGCAAAGAGGGGTAACCGAGGAGGTAGAAAGCAACTACGCGCCGGGGAGATCGCGGCCGGTTTGTGTAGAGGTGGAGGGCGGCGGCGAGGACTAGAACAGCCGCCGCCTCGATCAACTGCAGCGGCAGGTAGGTGGCGTCTGTATGCACGTGCGAAACGAAGTGGACGCCGAGGGGAGGATCTGCGGCAAGGCCGTAGCAGCAGCCGTTGAGGTAGCAGCCCAGACGTCCTGTGGCTTGCGCCAGCAAGACGGCTGGGACAAAGGCGGCCAGCAGCTCGAAAACAGGGAGAAGGAAGATTCTGGCGTAAAGTGCGACGCCAAGAATCCCGCCGATAATGCCGCCGTAGAGCACAAAGCCTTCGCGCAGCAGCAAGGTGGCCGTCTGCCAATCAAAGTGCTGCCAGAGAACGCTGTATTCGGCTCCGGTCAGCGTGAACAGGAATAGTATTTTGGCCCCCAGGAAGCCGGCGATCAGGGCGAAACTCGCAGAGAAGAGCAGATCTTCTCCGGTAATAGACAGAGACTCGGGTGCAGCGGAAGCAAGAGCCTGGTGCCGCAGCGAGGCATAGAGCAGCGCCAGCGCAATACCTAGCAGTATCAGCAGACCATAGGTGGGGATTTGCAGCCCGAAGAATGGGAGCGTCGGAAACATAGGCGCAGCCGCTTACCGCATGGCCTGGCGGAGCCAGGGATTGAGGTGGAGGAGCTCAGCCCAGCTGCTGACGCGTCCGTGACCGCTATAGACCGGCATGTCCGAGAAGAAGGTGTATTTACGGCCGAAATTCACTAGTTTTCGCAAACTGGCGAGCAAAGCCGTTTCGGAACCGCCCGGCAGATCATGCCTGCCAATGGAGGTAGTAAACACGGTATCGCCCGTGAAAATCGCCAGGGCCTTGCGCAAGCCGTTCGGCAAAACTTCTTCCAGGACCAGACAAACGGACCCCGCGGTGTGGCCGGGTGTGTGTAAAACAGATAGGTGCATGCGATCGCCGAGCGACACAGTCTCCTCTTCGTTGAGGAAATGTGTCGGTTCAGCGGTCTTCTGCGGCCGGCCGAACAGAACGGATGCATTGCGGCTGGGATCCCGAGACATAACCTTGTCATTGCTTTGCATGTAGTAAGCGAGAGCGGGGTTGCGGGCCAGCCAATCAAGTGTGCCGGAAGTGTGGTCGTAGTGTCCGTGCGTGGCCAAAAGCACCTGGACGAGATCGCGGTCACCGCCCGCCATCGCCTCGGGCGTGTGAGAAGGGTCAATTACGGCTAAGCCGTTGCTGGTTCGGATGGCATAAGAATTCGCGTGCAGACCATCTTCGGCCTGGACAGTTACGAGACCCCTGAGATTGAGCATGATAAATCCAATTCCTTTCGTTCAGAGAAGTGCAGAGTCTATACCTAGCTGGAACTTCTCTGTCACAGGCTAGCCGCAGCCTGAAAAACTGACAAAATCGAGTGGCTTTCTTTGTATAATGGTAGCATAAATTCTGTGTGGACAAGGAAGAGGTGCGCATGTTGGACAGAACTGAATGGCAGAGACGTTGGCGTAAGGCAGATACTTTTGTGATCGATTTGGACGGCACCTTGCTGGATACACTCGGTGATCTGCAAGCGGCCTGTAATCATGCCATGGCAGTTTTTGCTCTGCCGCCGCGGACACGGGACGACATTCGCCGGTTCATCGGCGACGGGATTCGTAAGCTTCTGGAGAGGGCTTTACCCGATTCAGCGGATTTGCATCCTGAGGAGTTTTCGCAGCTGGAGAGCGCGTTTCACACGTACTATCGCGAACACCTCTGGGATTGCACCAGGATCTATCCAGGTGTTCCGGAGGTGCTCACTGCTTTACAAAGTCGAGGGGCGAAACTCGCAGTCCTGACAAACAAGCCACAAGCCGCGGCGGAGGCCCTGTGCCGGCACTTTTTTGCCGGCACTTTTGTGGAGGTGATCGGACAAGAGGAGGGCCGCGCCAAGAAACCTGATCCAGCTGAACTTCTGGCCTTGCTTGAGCGCCTAGACAGCAGCCCCGGGCGCACAATCCTTCTGGGGGATTCTGAGGTCGACATGATTACGGCCGGGAACGCAGGCGTCACGGCAGCGGGAGCGGCCTGGGGTTTCAGGAGCAGGGAAGTGCTAGAGACGAATGGAGCGGATGGCATACTCACGCAAGCGGGTGAGATTTTGGCCTTACTATGACCAGAATCATTCCAGACCCCTGTAGATTCAGCTATACTTACATAAATACTAAATTTGTCCAATTCGGGAGGTCCTCATGCCACATGTTCTCGTAGAAGCAGAGCGCTGCTTGCAGTGCAAGAAACCCCGTTGCCGTGAAGGCTGTCCGATCAAGAACCCCATTCCGCAGTTCATCCGTATGCTGAAGGAAGGCAAGATCAAGGAAGCCGGCAACCTCGTATTTACGAATAACCCGCTGTCCATCGTCTGCTCACTTGTCTGCCCGCATGAGAAGTTCTGTGAGGGGCACTGTATTATGGGCATCAAGAGCACGCCTGTCCACATAAGTACCATTGAGCAGTACATCGCAGACTATAACCTCGATATGCTGGATATTTATTCGAGCGGCGAGTATGAGGGCAAAGTCGGTATCATCGGCGGAGGCCCGGCCGGCATCGCCATGGCCTTCTACATGGGCAGACGCGGGTATGATGTCACGATCTACGAGGCCTCTGAGCGGATCGGCGGTATCTTGCGTTACGGCATCCCGGACTTCCGCTTGCCCAGCGTGCACATCGACCGCCTCGAGCGCCAGCTGCACAGCCTGGGTGTGAAGATCCATCCGAACACCCTGATCGGCCCGGTGACCACTGTGCCCGACCTCTTCCGTGACGGCTTCGATGCCCTGTTCATGAGCACCGGTGTCTGGCGCCCGAATAAGATGAATATCAAGGGTGAATCGCTGAGCAACGTACACTATGCCATCAATTACCTCAAGAGCTCAGAGCTCTACAACCTGGGCCGTGATGTGGTCGTGATCGGCGCCGGTAACGTAGCGATGGACGCCGCTCGCACCTCGATGCGCTCCTTGCATACGCAGAACGTCACTGTTCTCTATCGCCGCGACGAAGCAGACATGCCTTGTCGCAAGGAAGAGTACGAATACACCCGCATGGATGGCGTACAGTTCGAGTTCTTTACCCAAGTCGATGAGTTTACGGAAGACGGTGTCTGGGTCCACGATACCCGCGAGCCGATAGGCCAGGAGAACCGGCGCTTCATCCCCTGTGATTCGGCCATCGTCGCTATCTCTCAGGGGCCGCAGTCTAACGTCGTTTCTACGGAGTCGCGCATTCGCCTCGATCGCAAAGGCCTCGTTATAACTGATGAAAACATGCAAACCACCATGGAGGGTGTTTATGCCTCCGGCGATGTGGTCACCGGCGCGAAAACGGTGGTCGAGGCCGAAGCTGCGGCCAAACGCTGCGCCAATGCCATGCACAACTACATCCAGCGCAAGAAGAATCCGGACTGGCAGGATGAAGAGCTCTATGCAGCCGATATCCTCGATCAGGACATGACCCCGTTTCTGCCAAGAGGCTAAAACAGCCCCCCACATCCGAATCTAGTCAAGAGCCTTGTCAGTGGGTAAGAGATCCCTGACAGGGTTTCTTTAATCCTGGGCAGGAAGAGCGGGAGGCGAATCCGTGCCGCTGATCGGCACGGTCGGGCCTGTTTCGTAGGCAGGCGGCTTCAAATAGGCGAAGGCAAAATCCTTGACGCGGGCGCCGGCTTCGCGCAGCTGATAAGTGACCATATCGCGGTAGCTGCGTAAGTCGGAAGGGCTGCCAAGCGCTGTAATGCCGGCCGCCTGGGCCAGGAACAAGGCGCGCGGAAGGTGGTAGCCCTGGCTCACGATCAACGCCGACTCTACCCGGAAGATTTCCTTTGCCCGCATGATGCTTTCATACGTCGAGAAGCCGCTATGGTCCATGAAAATCGCTTCGGCAGGCACACCCTGTGATATGGCGTAATTCTTCATCACCTGCACTTCATTGTGGTTGTCACTGTGATCGCCGCTCATCAGCAGCCGGGATGACAGCTCGGCCTTATAGAGCGTGATCGCCTGATCCAGGCGGTCCTGCAGGAGGGGAGTCGGCTGATCGCCCCAGATCCCGGCGCCCAGCACCAGGATACAGTCGAAACGGGCGTGACTGTTTCGCAGTTCGACAGCGGTCTGCAGCTTGGGTTCTGCCCAGGCCAAAATGAAGACGTTCACGCCTATTATACCTGCTAAAAAGATGGACAGCGGCACAAGAATGAGCCGCCGCAG
>JAAYZH010000367.1 GCA_012514965.1 Clostridiaceae bacterium
ATTTGCGAAAGTGTGTGCCCGAAGCTTGGAATAACGTGAATTTTGTCCACCGCTCCCTCCGATCTGGACAAAAATTGCGAAAGTGTGTGCCCGGGGCTTGGATTATCGAAAATTTTGTCCACCGCCCCCCCGATCCAACCTAAGCATCCCCAAACTGCACCGCCCCCTCCTACCACTACGAATTTCAACACATTCCATTAATTAATTGATTGGGTTAGCGACTTTTTGCCCCTAGGAGCGGAAGGCTTTCTTCTCAATTTCGCCGGGTCGTGCGAACATAGGGCGATTGAGATTTATTCCCCCGGGGCCAGATACGACCAATACAATCAATTGTCTCCCCCGGACACGAACAGCACAGTCAATTCACGTCCCGGACGGCCAGGCCCGGCACACCAGACTCCGGGATCCAGAAGACGACGGGATCGGACACGAACAGCACATTCAATTCGCGTCCCGAAAGGGCAGAAACGAACAGTACAATCATTCGCACCTCGGCGGAGCGCACCACGGCGGAAAGCACCTCGGTGGAAAGCACCTCGGCAGAGCGCACCTCCGCAGAGAGCACCACGGCGGAGACCACCTCGGCGGAGAGCACCTCGGCGGAAAGCACCTCGGCGAACAGCACCTCGGCGGAGACCACCTCGGCGGAGACCACCTCGGCAGAGCGCACCTCGGCGAACAGCACCTCGGCGGAGACCACCTCGGCGGAGCGAAGACGAAAGGGAAACACAGTGGAAATTTTGATGGGCAATCAGGCGATCGCGCTCGGAGCGATTCGGGCCGGGGTCGGCGTGGTCACAGGCTATCCGGGCACACCCTCGACAGAGATCCTGGAATCCGTAGCCGAGCACAACCCCGGCCACATCTATGTGGAGTGGTCGGTAAACGAGAAATCAGCTTTGGAAGTAGCCGCCGGAGCGGCGTATACCGGGCAGCGCACCATGGTCACCATGAAGCAGGTAGGTCTCAACGTGGCCTCTGATCCTCTTATGAGCCTGGCTTACATTGGCGTCAAGGGCGGCATGGTGGTGGTGGTGGCCGATGATCCGGGCCCGATCTCTTCGCAGACCGAGCAGGACACACGCCACTTCGCAGCCTTTGCTAAACTCCCCATCTTCGACCCCACCTCACCCGAGGAAGCCTATGAGATGATCGGGGACGCTTTCGAGTATTCGGAGAAGTACGGCACGCCGGTTCTCTTTCGACCCACAACACGGGTGTGTCACGGCCGCGCATCGATCGAAACAGATGCTTCGATCGCCATAGTCAAGCCGGAGGGCTTCATCAAAGACCCCAAGTGGACGATTTTCCCCAGGCTTTCGTACGCGAACCACCTTAAGCTGGAGGCGCGCACACCGGTGCTTGCGGAAGAATTCTCGACTTATCGCTTCAATGAGGTGGAAGGCAGCGGACGCCGCGGCATTGCTACCGGCGGGGTCTCCTACGCATACACGAAGGAGGCTTTGGCCAGGCTGGATGCCGATAGCGAGGCGGATTGCCGGCTGCTGAAGATCGCCACGCCCCACCCCTTCCCCGAGCCTCTCGCGCTCGAATTCCTCCAGAGTGTCGATGAGGTGCTGGTGGTCGAGGAGCTCGATCCGGTGATCGAGAAGGAGCTGATCCAGCTGTGCGGCAAGTATCATTTGCCGGTGCAAATCTACGGCAAGCTGACCTCGCACATCCAGCAAGCCGGTGAGAACACTGTTGAGTCGGTGGCCAAAGCCCTCGCCGCCTACCTGGACAAACCAGCCCCGCAGGTCACTGCCTTCGACCTGCCGCCACTGCCGATCCGGCCGCCCGTGCTCTGCGCTGGCTGCCCGCACCGCGCCTCCTTCTATGCCGTTAAGCAGGCCATGAAGGGCAAGAAGGCGGTGTTCTCGGGCGACATCGGCTGCTACACGCTCGGCAACGCCAAGCCCCTTGAGATGGTCGATACCTGCCTCTGTATGGGTGCAGGCATAACCATTGCCCAGGGCCTGCAGCGCGCTGAGCCTGACGCCATCCACTTTGCCTTTGTGGGAGACTCTACTTTCTTCCACACCGGCATTCCCGGCGTAGTAAACGCTGTCTACAACGAGACCCGTATCGTGGTCGTCGTCCTGGATAACGCCACCACCGCCATGACCGGCTTCCAGCCCCATCCCGGGACCGGCAGCACCATGATGGGCAATATCTCGGCCAAAATCAGCATCGAGGCTGTGCTCAGGGCCATCGGGGTCAAGCAGATCGAGACCATCGATCCTTTTGACCAGCCCGGCGCCATCGCCGCAGCCAGCCGCGCCGCTGCCTTCGACGGTGTCTCCGCGATCATCTACAAGGCCCCTTGCATCGCTGTGGCGCCGCCCGGTCCCATGCACGTGGTCGACCCCGACCTCTGTACGAACTGTAAGCGCTGCATCCGCGAGATCGGCTGCCCTGCCATCGTCAAGGACGGCGACAAGGTCCGAATCGATCCCGCTCTCTGCTATGGCTGTACACTCTGTGTCGATATCTGTCCCTTTGGCGCGATTCACGCGGTAGGAGGTGCGAAATGATTATCAATTGTCTGCTCGCCGGCGTCGGCGGCCAGGGTACGGTCCTGGCCTCGAAACTCATCGCCCAGACTGCCCTGCAGCAGGGGCTGCAGGTCCGCACCTCCGAGACCATCGGTATGTCCCAGCGCGGCGGCTGCGTAGCCAGCCACGTGCGCCTCGGCGACAAGGTCTACTCCCCGCTGATCCCGCTGGCCGGAGCCGATCTTGTCATCGGCTTCGAGCCCGCGGAAGCCCTGCGCTATCTGCCCTACCTCAAGCCCGACGGCGTCATGATCGTCAGCACCACCGCCATCAAACCCGTCAGCGATTCGCTGGCAAAAACAGACTACCGCGGCGAAGACATGCTCGAAGCTCTGCGCGCCCACGTACAGCGTCTCGTCGTCCTCGACGGCAATGCCATCATCACCGCCTGTGGTTCGCCCAAGGTCCTGAACACTGCCCTCCTCGGTGCCGCAGCCGAAGCCGGCGTGCTCGGTTTTGGCCCCGCAGCGCTTGAAGAGACCCTGCGCGCCATGCTGCCCGCCAAGTATCTCACCATGAATCTCAACGCCCTGCATGTCGGCGCGCTCGCCTACCGCGAAGGAGAACACTAATGGAGCAAGCACTCTTTGGCCAAATCAAACAGCTGATTCAGCAGGTAGCCGAATCAAGTGAATTCTACAAGCAGAAATTCACCGGCATCGACCTCTCTGCCCTGCAAACACCGGCGGACTTCGAAGCCTTGCCCTTCACAGAGAAAAGCGACTTACGCGACGCCTATCCCCTGGGCCTCATGGCCGTGCCCGAGAGCGAAATCGTGCGCATTCACTCCTCTTCCGGCACCACCGGCACGCCCGTCATCATCCCCTACACCCGCAAAGACGTCGACGACTGGGCCCTAATGTTCAAGCGTTGCTACGAAGTGGCCGGCCTCACCCCCATGGATCGCGTCCACGTCACCCCCGGCTACGGCCTCTGGACCGCCGGCATCGGCTTCCAGGCCGGCGCCGAGCTCCTCGGCGCCATGGTCATCCCCATGGGTCCCGGCAACACCGACAAGCAAATCCAGATGATGACCGACCTCAAGAGCACCGTGCTCTGCGCCACCTCCTCCTACGCCCTTCTCCTGGCCGAAGAAATCACCCGCCGCGGTGTGCGCGATCAGATTCACCTCAAGAAAGGCATCATCGGTTCCGAGCGCTGGGGCGACAAAATGCGCCGCCGCATCGCCACCGAACTCGGCGTCCAGCTCTACGACATCTACGGTCTCACCGAGATCTACGGCCCCGGCATCGCCATCAGCTGCGACGAAGAAGCCGGCATGCACTACTGGAACGACTACTTCTACTTCGAAATCATCGACCAGCACACCGGCGAAGTGCTCCCCGAGGGCGAAGTCGGCGAGCTCGTCATCACCACCCTCTGCAAGGAAGGCGCACCCCTCATTCGCTATCGCACCCACGACCTCACCCGTTTCATCCCCGGCACCTGCGCCTGCGGCTCCCCCTATCCCCGCATCGACACCATCCTCGGCCGCTCCGACGATATGGTCAAAGTCAAAGGCACCATGATCTTCCCCGGCCAGGTCGACAACCTGCTCAAGGAGATCGACTGTGCCTCCTGCGAATACCAGGTCATGATCGACCACCTCTTCGGCAAAGACATCGTCACCGTCTTCTTCGAGATCGAGGGCGGCGCCGACAAGCAGCAGGCCGAAGCCGACATGCTCCACCTCTTCAAGGCCAAAATCGGCCTCTCCGTAGTGCCCAAAGCCGTCCCGATCGGCGACCTTCCGCGCAACGAGAAAAAGGCCACCCGCATCTACGACAACCGGTATTAGAGGCTTGCGGGCGATAAGCAGGGCAAAGGGTATGGGGCAAAAGGGGAAGCAGGTAAGCAGGTAAACAGGTGAGCTGGGGAAAAGGTAGGCTGGTAAGCAGGTGAGCAGGTAAGCAGGTAAGCAGGTAAGCAGGTAAGCTGGTAAGCAGGTAAGCAGGTAAGCTGGTAAGCTGGGGAAAAGGTAGGCTGGTAAGCAGGTAAGCGGGTGAGCAGGTAAGCAGGTAAGCAGGTAAGCAGGTAAGCTGGGGAAAAGGTAGGCTGGGGAAAAGGTAGGCAGACCGCTGCTGTGATTGGGTGAAAAGTTGCCTGGATATCGGATTTCAAAGAAGCTCAGGCGGTCTAGGGACCGCCTACCGCATTAATTCAAGCAATCCATATTGCAGAAGGAGGCTAGCCGCTGCTCGTCTAGCCGATTTCAATGCCGTACACATCCCGTAAGATACGGCGCTACCGAATAACTCTTGAAGGTGACAAAAAAGCTCGATATCCAAGCGGAGTGGCCACACAACACGGTTATTTGCCACGATTCGGGGTTCTGGGGACAAATATCCGAGTTATCCAAGCGGAAGGGCCGCACAACTCGCTTTTTTGCCACGATTCGGGCTTCTGGGGGCAAATATCCGAGTTATCCAAGCGGAAGGGCCGCACAACTCGCTTTTTTGCCACGATTCGGGCTTCTGGGGACAAATATCCGAGTTATCCAAGCGGAGTG
>JAAYZH010000345.1 GCA_012514965.1 Clostridiaceae bacterium
GCAATGCAGTACTCTCGGTTGCCAGCGTACAGCTGATGTTGAACTACATGGCAGTCATGGGGCTGAATGTGTTGATGCTCTACACGGAAGACACCTATCAGCTGCCGAATTATCCGTACTTTGGCTATCAGAGAGGTGCATACAGCTCCTCCGAACTCCGGGAGATCGATGCCTATGCCTATTCGCTGGGCATAGAAGTAATCCCTTGTATTCAGACTCTGGCTCATTTGGCAACTACCCTGCGCTGGCCCTATGCCGCCCCCTTCAGCGATACCGACGACATTCTTCTGGTCGGTGACGAACGCACATACGACATGATCAGGGAAATGTTCCAGGTCCTGCGTTCCTCTCTGCGCTCTAAGCGTATTCACATTGGCATGGACGAGGCCCATAATCTGGGCCGCGGCCGTTATCTGGACCAGCATGGCTACCGCAATCCTTACGATACCATGCGCGAGCATCTGGATCGAGTGCGTGATTTGGCCAAAGCATCTGACTTTGAACCCATGATCTGGTCAGACATGTATTTCCGTTTTGCCTCACCCGAGCATCATTATGTGGACAAAGACGCGCCACTGACCGAGGCGATCAAGGCCTCCGTGCCGCAAGATATCGGTCTGGTGTATTGGGATTACTACAATACTGAGATCGAACAATACGATATGATGCTCGCCCGCCACCGCGAGCTGGATGTCCGCGAGGTCTGGTTCGCCGGCGGCATCTGGACCTGGAACGGAATCAAGGTCAACCACGGCCGCACGTTCGCTACCTCGAAGCCGGCTCTGGAGTCGTGCAAACGCAACAACATTCAGCACGTAATCACTACCGCCTGGGGCGACAACGGCGCTGAGACGAACGCCTTCGAGGCTCTGATCGGATTGCAGTACTTTGGTGAATTCGCCTGGCGTGATCGACTGCCGGAGCGCGAAGAAGTGTTGCGGCGCTTTGCTGTCAGCACCGGTCTGGATGCGCAGGCTTTTTACGCGATGCGCCTCTTCGATGAAGTACCGGGTGTCGAAACAGATAATCCCCGCAGCTTGGGCCCTTCGAAATACATTCTCTGGTGTGATCCCCTGGCCGGACTTTTTGATGCGCATATACTGCCATTGGCCGATGAACTGTGCGAGCACTATGTAGAATTAGCCGAATATTTCGACGTTTGCGCAGGCCAGACAGATGATCAGGACCGCTTGTTTTATTTGCAGTCTGCGCAGCTTGCAGATTGTCTGCAACGCAAGGTGCGCCTGATTCAGGAACTCAGGCCGGCCTATCTGGCTGAAGATCTCGATACGCTCCGCCAGCTTGTAAGTACAGATTTGCCGGAACTGATCGCTGCGCTCACGGATCTGCAGGCCTTTACGTTATCGATCTGGTACCTCTACAACAAGCCTGAGGGCAGTGAGGTAGTAGACTCGCGTTTCGGAGCGCAGCTTGCGCGTTTGCGCACCTGTCAGGACAGGGTCGACGGTTACTTAAGCGGTGTGTATGATCAGCTGCCTGAGCTGGAGAATGAACGTCTGTCTTTTAACGGACGCACGCCGGCAGAACTGGCCGCAGCCCCGCACGCCTATTGCAATCAGTGGACAAAGATTGTTTCGGCAAACCCAATGTAGTAAACTTTCAACGCTCCAGCCTGGACCGGCCTCTGACATCTTTCAGTCCAGCCGGCGGGGAGCGCGCAGCTTTCGGGTGACCTCTTCACCATAGAAAGAAAGGATTTCGAATGAACAAGAAGCTTCTCTTTATCACAGAGGCTGCAATGATTGCGGCCCTCTATTGTGTGCTCACGATTATGGTACAGCCCATCGCGAGCGGACCGATACAGTTTCGGGTTTCGGAGGCCTTGATGCTGCTGCCGGCACTGCTGCCGGCAGCAGTGCCCGGCCTCTATGTGGGTTGTGTTTTGGCGAATGTCTTGCTGGGTTTTGGCTGGGTAGATATCGTATTCGGAGGTCTGGCTACGCTCTTGGCTGCCCTGGTAACACGCAGGCTGGCGGCCCGCTTCGGCCTGCGTCCCTCGACCGGAGAACACAGAAGCCGGCAGGAATTACTCCGCGAGCCTGGACTGTGGCTGTTGCCTGTGCCTTCGGTGATCTTCAACGCTCTGATAGTCGGCTTCTACTTGCCGATTCTCATGCCGCCGGAGAGCGGGGCCTTTGCGACCGCGGTGGTGGTCAGTATGACGCAACTGGCGATTTCAGAGGCAGCAGTGGTCTACCTGCTGGGTATCAGCTTCTTGGTCGGCGTGTATCCCTTTTTTGTCCGTCACGCCAAAGCCCGCGCATAACGTGTACAATTTATCTATATTTGCATCGGTTCGCGCATGAGCGGCCGCTGCCCGGAGGCAATCTACGTGACGCATTACTACAGTGAACAGCCGGACTCACCCAGCCAGGAGCGGGTCATTGATTATACCTTTAACGGCCTTCCGTTCCAATTCACTTCGGACAAAGGCGTATTTTCTAAGAACCATGTCGACGAAGGCAGCAAGTTCCTGCTTGAATCTATGCGTGAACACCTGCAAGGGTTCCAGAATCTCGACATCAATCGCTATCGCAAGCTGGCAAACGGGGCTTGCTTGGACCTGGGCTGCGGCTACGGTGTCCTGGGTATTGTCTCGAAGCGGCTGTGGCCGGGCCAAAGCTGGACCTTTTCGGATGTCAACGAACGGGCGCTCGCACTAACGGAACGCAATGCGCACA
>JAAYZH010000346.1 GCA_012514965.1 Clostridiaceae bacterium
CAAGAATGTTTGACCTAATTTACACAAATACCCTGCCAGGACTACATAATCAGGCTTGTACGGGGCCAGAACTGAAACCATAGCTGCGTCAAAGCTTTCTTGACTCGAAAAATCCCGTCGCCTCAAGACTCCTGTAGGAATCCCCGCGGCCCTGGCCCGTTCCAGCGCATAAGCCTTGGAACGAGAAGCAAGGACATAGACAAATTCCACTCCAGGCAACCCTCCGGCAGCCTTGGCATCCAACAAAGCTTGAAGATTCGTTCCGCCGCCCGAAACCAAAACCGCAACTCGCATCTATGAACCCTCCCCCGCTAAACAAAAATCAATCACCAATGAAAAAGGGACAGACTCCGCAATGAGCCCGTCCCTTCAATTGTTGCACCTTATCCTCACAAATCCTCAGTCTGAAGCTTTTTTTGCAGACGCTCGTGCTTTTTCTCGACACTGTCCGCCATACTCTTTCGATCGTCCTTTAGACTTTGGGCCAGCTCTGGATCAGACAAAGCCAATATCTGCGCTGCCAGAATCGCAGCATTAGCAGAACCATTAATCGCTACTGTCGCAACGGGAATCCCTGTAGGCATCTGCACTTCAGCCAGGAGCGCATCAAAGCCGTTCAGCGGCCCGGAAGCGATCGGCACACCGATTACAGGCAAAGTAGTCCCGGCCGCGAAGACCCCCGGTAGATGGGCAGCCAGGCCGGCTGCTGCGATAATTACCCCAAAACCTTTGTTCTCCGCCTCGCGACTTAACTTGGCCGCTCGTTCCGGTGTCCGATGCGCAGAACAGATAGCGGCTTCGAAAGGCACACGTAAGCTCTTAAGCTTATCAAAGCATGGTTTCATCAGGTCATAATCCGAATCAGAACCCATTACGATCAGTACTTTTTTCATCTTTATTCCCTTTCTCTTTCATGCGCAAAATGTATCTTACTTCACTTCATTCGCTGAGGCTGATGGTGTTTTATTGAACTCAGGATCCGATAAATATGCGTTGATAAAACCATCAAGATTCCCGTCCATAACTCCATCCACATCGCCTTCTTCGTAGCTTGTTCTATGATCTTTCACCATTGTATAGGGCTGGAACACATAGGAACGGATCTGGCTGCCCCAGGCAATTTCCATCTGATCCCCTTTGAGATCGTCAATCTTGTCTTTGTGCTGGGATTTGGCCAAAGCAAAGAGCCTGGACTTCAACATGTTCATTGCCGTTTCACGATTCTGGATCTGCGAACGTTCACCTTGACATGCAACCACAATACCAGTCGGTATATGGGTCATGCGCACTGCGGATGAAGTCTTATTGACGTGCTGTCCGCCCGCGCCGGAAGCTCGATAGGTATCGACACGCAGGTCCTCTGAGCGAATCTCAATCTGGATAGAGTCATCCAGCTCCGGAATCACCTCAAGTGAAGCAAAAGAAGTGTGGCGACGTCCGGAAGAATCGAACGGACTGATACGTACCAGACGATGCACACCCATCTCAGAGCGCATGTAGCCATACGCGTTCGGGCCGGATATCGTGAACTGCGCACTCTTCAAGCCGGCTTCTTCACCGTCCAGGAAATCAATGAGTTTATATTCGAAGCCATGCTGCTCCGCCCAACGCATATACATACGAAGCAGCATAGCCGTCCAATCCATGGCTTCTGTCCCGCCGGCTCCGGCATGCAAAGTCAAAATCGCATTCTTATCATCATATTCACCGGTAAACAAGGTCTCCAGACGCATCGCTTCAAAATCCGACGCGAACACAGTCAAAGCGGCAGCCATCTCCGCTGCCATCTCTTCATCGTCGATCTCTTCACCCAATTCGGCCATAAGCAAAAGCTCGTCACGTCGGTGCTGTAAGGCGCGAAAACGTTCGACCTTGTCCTGCATTCGCTTCATCTGAGTCTGTATCTTCTGCGCGTTTTGCGGATCATTCCAGAAATCCGGCTCCTGAGCTCGTTGCTCAAGTTCCTGATAACGGTCTTGCAGCTC
>JAAYZH010000040.1 GCA_012514965.1 Clostridiaceae bacterium
CCATATTACCTAGTCAACAACATACATGCCTTAAACATTAACGGTGATGCATACCGGGATTTGGTTTTAGTTCTGAATAACGGAACATTTTGTTACTTCCTCGGCAGTGGTGCAGGTGGGTTCTTGCCAAAGCAGACACTCTCATTTGGTGACGCGAACTTTTTGCCCTATGGGCTGGCAGTTGCCGATTTTGACCACGATGGATTGGATGATTTCGTGTCAGCTAACGAAAATGCAGATCAGATAAAGATTTTTTTCGGAGGTGCACCCACGCCCTTCAGCAGACAAACAAGCTTATTTTAGCTGACAACCAATGTCAACGAAATACAGATCGGAGATTTCAATGGCGACAGCTGGATGGATTTTGCAGTTTCATCCGAAAACAACGCGACTTTCAGTGTCCATATGAATGTCAGCGGGGTCAGTTTTAACCGCATTGAGATACCCGCAATTGTCACTGACACACCTTTCACCGTCAAAACAATCGACACGGGCTTCTTTGACGCAGACTCGTATTGCGATCTGCTCGTTGCAAGTGATAATGGAATCTACTTCCTTCAATCTCAAGGGGACGGCACAATTGCTACACCTGTAGCAATTGGTTTCGGTGATTGGAACTCAAGCGAAGACGGAGACACGGTTTACACGGCCGATGTAGCAGCAGCTGATTTTAATGGTGACGGCAATCTGGATGCCATGGCGCTCACGCGAGTTGACAGTGCCCTGTATTTTAATTACAGCGACCTCTTTATCCGCTATGGCCTGGGTGACGGTACGTTCGGCGCACTTAGTGCTTACAACTTTTTTACTCCAGGCATTGAGATTTATTCGTCATCCTTGTCCGTTGCGGACCTCAATCTAGATGGCAAGATGGACATAGGGATTGATCCGAAACCTTTCGCCTACTTTGAGCGTGTTTTATTGAACACTACTTCTGTCTTGCCGCCCAATGATCCGCCGGTGATCAGCGGTTTCCTTCAAACGGTGGCCTTTCTTGAGGATTCTCCGGGACTCATGATCTGTTTGGATAATTTTGTCAGTGACCTAAACAGCCTGGACAATGAATTAGTCTGGTCTTGTAGCGGCAACACGAATGTCACTGTACAGATCACAGATCGTATTGCTGCAATCTCCGGATTTGACAACTGGTTTGGTACGGAAAGACTTACTTTCCGGGTAGTCGATCCGGGCGGCCTGTTTGATGAAGCTCTGTTAGATGTAACGGTTATCCCGGTGAATGACCCGCCATGGGTGGAGGGGATTCCGGACCAAACTATCGCGGAGGGCGAGAGCTTTGCGCCTGTGACGCTGGATCTTTATGTAACAGACATTGAAGATACTCCCAGCCAGATCTCTTGGTCGAGCAGCGGAAATACGGCCTTGACCGTCAGCATCATTGAGCGTGTGGCAACTATTACGGCCCCCCATGCAGACTGGAATGGGGCGGAAACCATTACGTTCTTCGCCACCGATTCCGATGGGACGCAAGCTTTTGACAGCGCAGTTTATACGATTACACCGGTAGCCGAGGCGCCGACTGTAACAAGTATCAGTCCTGTATCGGGTACCACGGCGGGCGGGACTGCAGTCACGATCAGTGGTACGGAATTCGCTGAGGGTGCGTCGGTCACGATCGGCGGTGCAGCAGCTACAGGCGTCGTCGTTACGAATGCAACGACCATCACCGCGACTACGCCCGCGCACGCTGCTGGTCTGGTAGACGTCGTAGTTACGAATCCTGATGAGCAGTCTGGCACACTGAGCAACAGCTTCACGTATGTGGCTCCGCCGCCTGCGCCGACCGTGGCCGGAATTAGTCCTGCTACCGGTTCGACTGCAGGTGGAACAGCGGTCACCATCACAGGCACAGGATTCGTTGAGGAAGCGACCGTCGCGATCGGCGATGCAGCAGCTACAGGCGTCGTCGTCACGAATGCAACGACCATCACCGCGTTCACACCCGCTCACGCGGCCGGTCTGGTCGATGTCGTAGTCACGAATCCTGATGAGCAATTAGGCACACTGACCGACGGCTTCACGTATGTGGCCCAAGTGACAGAGCCGATCATCACTTCGCAACCGCAGAGCATCGCAGTCGTACAAGGTGAGCCAGCGTCCTTCACCGTGGCATGTTCAGGTGAACCGACTCCGACCATTCAGTGGCAGCTTAGTACCAGCAACGGCAAGAAGTGGAAGAATATTGCCGGCGCTACTGATTTCACCTATACCATAGCGGTCACAAGCATCAGCATGGATGCCTATTTGTACAGAGCCATCCTTACGAACGGCATCGGGGATCCTGTAAAGACCGAGGCTGCGAAACTGACTGTTTTGGCCAGCGAACCGACCTCCTGGACAGACATCGGCGTGACGAAGAGCGGTTTGTATGACGCAGGCAGTAACAGCATCACCTGGACCATTGTCGTCACGAATCTTGGCAGCGATCCTGCGCTTGCCGTAACGGCCAAAGACACCCTCGCTAGTGGAACCCGTTTCGTTGGCTTCGAGGGAGACGGCGCGACTTATCTTAATCGAGGCAAAAACATTGTTGTCAATCTGGGCGACATGGCGGCGGGGGCAGAAGTAAGCTTTACGATCACAACGAGTGTCGTGAAAACTATCTCGCCAACGAGCAACGAAGTAACGGTCACCACAGAAAGCTTTGACATTTTCCTGGACAACAACACCGCTGTTTGCACGATCAACTGGTAAGTTATGTCCTAAGCATCTGAAATAGTCGCAACAGCATAAATAGGGTCCGGCTGAATGGTCGGACCCATATTTATTGGCTTGTTTTCGAAAAGTCTTGGGGGCTTGTCTTAGTATATGTACAAAACATCGAGGGATCTTGCAATTCTCTGCCGATTTTTTTCTGCCAAATTTCGCTTGAAAATTTCGTCGAAGAATTTAATTTTGATTCATCATTGCAAAATTCCGCATATACCCATTGGTGTTTTTATCAGCGAGACCGTAAACTCAATCTATACGAGAGGAGGATTTAAGTATGATCCGTATAGATGAATTGTTGACGCTGGGGGCTATATCTCTCACGAAATTTCAAGGCAAGGTGACCTTAACGTTTGAGCCTGATCCCTGGGCCGTTCCGCCGGAGAAGGCAGAGGCAATAATGTTGCGACGCGGAAGTGTCGATGAGGCAGTTGCAGCGCTCGCAGAATTCTTGGGTGCCTCTGGCAAGAGCTCGATTGACTATCCGCCCACTTTCTTTGACCCTGATTATGTGGGGGAAGATAAGGTGATTTTCCCTAGGCAATAGAGATATGCATGTTGCCTTTAGTAACAGTAAATCTAGATCTTTTCAGCAGAACCCGATCATTCGGGTTCTTTTTGTGTGTGGCTGCGATGGCAATTTCCGTTGATATTCGAGCTGCGAGGACGTACAGAGGCCAAAGTCCCCGTTCAGGAGCGACTTTGGTCCTCGGCAGCCAAGCGGAGTGGGCACACAACTCGGTTTTATGCCACGATTCGGGGTTCTGGGGACAAATAAGCGAGTTATCCAAGCGGAAGGCACACACAACTCGGTTTTTTGCCACGATTTGGGGTTCTGGGGACAAATATCCGAGTTATCCAAGGGGAGTGGGCACACAACTCGGTTTTTTGCCACGATTCGGGGTTCTGGGGACAAATATCCGAGTTATCCA
>JAAYZH010000347.1 GCA_012514965.1 Clostridiaceae bacterium
CGCGATAGCCTTTGGCCTGGGCACGTGTGTGCCAGGTACGGGCGTCACCGAGATTCGTGGGCAGGCTCTGACCGGTACGAATACGTGCGTTGTATACATACCAGGTACACCAGCCGGCGGAATAGCCCCAAGAACCGCTTTGCGATTTGGAACCAACGTATGAATAGCTGCGCGCGATATTGTAGACCCGGTACTCTTCTGAGGACATTGGCTTGAGGCCGCTGACGTTGACGGTTACCGGTTTAGGTTTCGGTGTCGGTGTCGGCGCAACGGGTGCGGCTTTGGCCGCGGTAGGCTCGGGTGTAGGCTTAGCAGTTGCGGGAGGAGGAGCTTCTGTAGTCGCCGTAGTCTCACGCAAAAGTTCAGGCAAAGTGATGTCTTCTGTAATGATCTCATTGCTGAAGATCTCCGCTTCGTTCTCGGCGATCTCATCGCCATTACGGTTCTTGAGACCGGCGGGATTCATCATCAAGGCAACATCGGTGAAGAAATCATCTCCGACGGCTTGAGTAGCGGCGGCTAGGTCCGTCAAGTCACTGTCGCTCACGTTCAGCGCGTCAGCGTCAACTGCTTGACGTTCGGCCAAAACCGAGAAGCCGTTGGCAACAAAGGGAACAAGGATAAGCGCACCCAGAACTCCGGCTGCTGTCTGTTTGATCAATCTGGTCTTGTTCAATCTCTGGACAAGTCCGGAAAAATCACGTAGGTGTGCGAAAAATTTCAATCTAACCTCCTGCAGGCCTAAAAATCAGGCGCGGAATCCCTGGAAAGTGTGTGCGGGATGTAATGGATGTGTAATATAAACAGACTAAATAGTAAACGCCTGCCAGGTGAAAGTCAAAGGGCTAAATGCCTTTTCATGTTAAATGCCAAATACCATCTGTCATTTTTATCGCGAACTATTCATTTTGCCTAAAAACACAAGGAAGTTTCGCTCGCTGAAGAGGCCGCAAATGCATAAAAATAATCTGTCGGCAGCCACACTACCGACAGATCTCTGAATTATATTCAACAAATGTAATCGAAATGCAAAGCAACTGCCGACTTGAATGGTAATCGCGGCATCCTGACTTTATTCCCACTTCGCATACAGAGTCATAGCGGTTTCGACCACGTCCTCCGCGAAGTCCCAGCTTTCGTCTAGCTCAGGTGTGGCGTACCAGCCCGCAAAGCGCTGTCCCGGTTTCACGGGAGACTCCGGTTCTGCAACCTTTTCACCGAACATAACGCGCTGTTCTTGCACCGCACTGCCACCATTCGTCTCAAACTGTACGCGCAGCCCCTCCGTATCCATAGCCAGGAAGATGATCACTGCCAGCAAGACTACAAAGCCAAGACCGATCACCCAGTTTAGATACGATACTTTCACTTTTCCTTTAGCCTTGTGATAGAGGCCGCTGTCGTTATCCATTGCACTCTTTCGATCTTCTGCCAAAGGCTTACTTACGAACCAAATACTTACGCATATCAACCGCGCAGGCAATCAAAATGATAAGGCCCTTGATGATGTATTGCAAGTTCGGATCAATGCTGAGGACGGTCAGTCCGACGAAAATCAAACGCAGCAGGACGACACCAATAATGACGCCGCTGATTCGGCCGATACCGCCGACAAAGGAGACACCGCCGATAACGCAAGCCGCGATGGCATCAAGCTCATAATTGAGACCCGTCTGGGCGGAGTTTGAACCGATTCTTGCGGCCTCAACAAAGCCTGTATATGCGTACATGACACCGGCCAAAATAAATACCAACATAATCGTGCGGTCTACATTGACACCGGAAACAGCCGCGGCCTCTTGGTTCGAGCCAACCGCAAACATATTCTTACCAAACGTTGTCTTATTCCAGACAACCCACATCACAATAATCATGATGATGGAATACCATACAAGATTGGGAATCGGGATGCCCCTCACACTGATGAAGCTGCCCTTGATAAAGTCCTTATAATAGTCACCCATACCGGAAATCGCCTGGCCGTTGCCACTTCCTAAATTCAGATAGATAAGCAGCGCGCCATAGACGATCAGCTGGGTTGCCAACGTAACAATAAACGGATGCAGCTTGAACTTCGCTACGCTGAAACCATTCACACCGCCGATCAGTCCTCCGACGATCACAACCAATAACAGAACCAACGGAATCGAAATCGGCTGGAGATTGGGAAACATTTTATTGGCATAGGCCAAAGGCTGGGTAATCGATGCCGCGATACAAGCGGTCAACCCTACAATACGGCCGGCCGATAAGTCGGTACCGGTCAGGACGATACAGCCGGCAATACCCAGAGCAATGGGGATATTCGCTGCGGATAATGTAACAATATTAATGATAGAAGACCATGATAAAAATATAGGATTCTGAATCTGAATATAAATAATGGCCAGTATCATAAATATGTAAAGGGAGTTGTTGATCAAATACTCCTTTACGGCTGTGCGCTTATCACCTGCGTCGAGTTCTTTGAAATTCTGAAACGCGACTGCAACTTTAAGTTTTTTCACGGCTACCTCCTCTAAACTACGCGAATCTTGCTGCGTGTGTCATGATTTCTTCCTGACTGGTGTTCTTTGCGTCAACCTCTCCCGACAGACGGCCGCCGGACATAACCAAGACACGGTCACATACGCCGAGCAGCTCCGGCATTTCGGAAGACACCATGATGACGACTTTGCCCTCTTTGGCCAGGTTGATAATCAGCTGGTAAATCTCATACTTCGCACCTACGTCAATACCTCGGGTCGGCTCGTCCAAAAGCAGGATCTCAGGTTCGGTCAAAAGCCAGCGGCCCAGAATAACTTTCTGCTGATTACCGCCTGATAGTGAACGAATCTTCGTATACTGGCTCGGTGTCTTCACGCGCATCGAAGCAATGACACCATCCGTTGCTTCAGACATTTTGCGATTGCTAAGATAAAAACTCCTGGCCTTGTATTTTTTCAAACTTGAAATGGTCGCGTTTTCGCGAATATTCAAAATGCCAAAAATCCCGGTGGCGCGGCGTTCTTCGGTAACCATCGCAAAGCCATTGCGAATCGCGTCACGTGAATTGTTATTGACAATTGTCCTGCCATGAATACGAAGGGTTCCGTTCTTGCGGGTTGCGATACCGTAAATCGTCTCAAGTAACTCTGTGCGTCCTGATCCATCCAAACCTGCTATGCCCAATATCTCACCTTGCTTGGCATGGAAAGAAACATCCTTGAGGTGTGTATACATACCTGTGAGGTTTTCAACTTCCAGAGCAACGTCACCGACCTTGTTTTCTTTGGGCGGGAAACGGTTGGTAAGCTCGCGGCCGACCATAAGGCGGATCATTTTGGCCATATTCATCTCTGAGGCAGGCTCTGTGGTTATCCATTTACCGTCACGCATAACGGTGACGTCATCAGAGATACTGAGAATTTCTTCCATCTTATGAGAAATGTAAATAATACCGCAGCCTTTATCACGCAGCATATTGATGATGCGGAAAAGATGCTCCACTTCTTTGTCATTCAGTGAAGAAGTCGGCTCATCAAAGACGATAATCTTGCTGTCATAAGAAACGGCTTTTGCAATCTCGACCATCTGGCGTTGCGCTACCGGCATACGCTCCATGATCGTTTGTGGATCCACCTTAATCTCCAGATCGGCAAAAATCTTTTCGGTCAGGCTGCGCATTTTGCGCTCTGACACGAACAGACCATTCTTGGGATAACGACCGAGCCATAAATTGTCGAGCACATTGCGCTTCAGAGCCTGGTTCAATTCCTGATGAACCATGGCGACGCCGTTCTCTAAGGCTTCTTTGGAATCCTTGAATGCAACTTTTTTGCCATCCAGATAGATCTCGCCGGCGTCCATAGAATAAATACCGAACAAGCACTTCATCAAAGTCGACTTGCCGGCGCCATTTTCGCCGATCAAGGCATGAACCGTGCCCGGGTGAACTCTGAGCGTGACATCATCCAGCGCTTGCACGCCCGGAAAAGCCTTGCTCATGTTTTTCATCTCGAGGAGATAGCTCTGCGTCTGTTCTGCCATCTGCACTCCTCCTTTCGTAAAGGAGACAGCTACCCCTCAATGGGGCAGCTGTTCTCTAATTCTTAGTTGC
>JAAYZH010000348.1 GCA_012514965.1 Clostridiaceae bacterium
ATAAGCTCACCAGGAACAGCAAGGGTGAAGCGGTTGATCTCGGTTTTGTCGGCGAAGTTGAGAAGGTCAATGTCGAGCTGATCAACACACTGTCCGGTTTGGGCTACATCCCGGTCATCGCTCCAATCGCCGTAGATAATGAAGGCCAGTGCTATAACGTGAACGCGGACCAGGTCGCCAGCGAGGTGGCCGTTGCCCTGCAAGCCGAGAAGCTCATGACACTCACCAATGTTCCGGGTGTCAAAGGCACGGATGAGAATGGCGAAGAAGTTGTGTTCCCTGTTCTGGTCGAAACGGAAGTAGAAGAACTGATTGCCAAAGGCACAATCAGCGGAGGCATGATCCCCAAGGTGCGTTCGGCGCTCGAAACGGTGCGCCGCGGCGTCGGCCGTACCCATATCCTGGACGGCACAATTCCTCACGCTCTCTTGCTGGAAATCTTTACCCACAGCGGTATCGGCACCATGATTATGCAGAAGCGCCGCCCCTATCACCCCGGCGAAAGAATATAAGGAGACAAGCAAATGGATGCATTTACACAAGAAATTATCGCTGTAGACGACCAGTACTACCTGCCCAGTTTTGGCCGCCGTACCCCTCTGGTCATCGACCGCGGCGAGGGCTGCTACGTCTACGATAAGAGCGGTATGCAGTGGCTTGATTTGCTTGGCGGCATCGCAGTCAATGTGCTTGGACACAACAACGAAGCCCTGTCTGCGGCAATCTGTGAGCAAAGCAAGCGCGTGATTCACTGCTCGAACCTCTACTACAACGAGCCACAAGCCCAATTGGCGGCTAAACTGTGCGAACTGACCGGCTACGACAAAATTTTCTTTGGCAATTCAGGCGCAGAGGCCAACGAAGCAGCCATCAAACTGGCACGGGCATACTTCTACCAAAAAGGCGAAAACCGTTTTGGGATTGTTTCCGCGAATCAGTCTTTCCACGGCCGCACCCTGGCCACGCTGACCGCCACCGGCCAAAGCAAATTCCACAAGGGTTTTTCTCCACTGCCCGCGGGTTTCTCGACCGTCCCGATCAACGACATTGAAGCCCTCCGCGCAGCCGTTACACCGGAGACCTGCGCAGTTATGCTGGAGCCTATCCAAGGCGAAAGCGGTGTTTGGCCCCTCACAACCGACTACCTGCAGGCCGTCCGCCAGCTCTGCGACGAAAGTGGAATTCTCCTGATCTTCGACGAAATTCAAAGCGGCATGGGCCGGACCGGCAGCTTCCTGGCTGCCGAAATCTCCGGCGTCAAGGCTGACATCACCACCCTGGCCAAGGGCCTCGGCGGCGGTGTGCCCATCGGCGCCATACTCGCCACAGACGAGTGCGCAAGCGGCTTCACACCCGGTATGCACGGCAGCACCTTCGGCGGCAATCCTTTGGCCTGCGCGGCCGCTTTGGCCGTACTAGATGAATATGACAGACTGGACCTGATGGCTAATGCCAAAATGGCAGGCGAATATCTCCAGTCCGCCCTGCTGGCTCTGGCTGCAGAAGGACTCGGTATCGCAGAGGTTCGCGGCGCGGGCTTGATGCTGGCCTTTGACCTGACAGAAGACAAAGCATACGCCCTCAAAGATGAACTTTTCGCCAAAGGTGTCCTGGTCAACAGTTGCACCCCGCGGACGATCCGCCTCCTGCCGCCGCTGATACTCAACACCGAGCAAGTAGACGACTTCGTCACGATTCTCCGCACCTGCCTCAGCGCAGAGTAATCCGTCGGCACCCCATTTCCCGAACGGCAAGAAAACAGGATGGTAACATGAAAAACGACTTTATCTCTCTCACAGATTTCGATGCTCCTACTCTGCTGGGGCTGTTGGACAATGCTGATCAGCTCAAGGCCGACCTCAAAAAAGGCGTGCCACATAAAGAGCTCGCCGGCCGCACCCTCGGCATGGTCTTTGCCAAATCTTCGACCCGGACACGTGTGTCCTTCGAAGTCGGCATGTACCAGCTGGGCGGACATGCCCTCTTCCTGAGCAGCAACGAAATCCAGCTGGGACGCGGTGAAACGATCTCCGACACCGCCAGGGTCCTTTCACGCTACCTCGACGCCATCATGATTCGCAACGACAGCCACGCCGACATGGTCGAACTGGCCCATCACAGTTCCATTCCCGTCATCAACGGTTTGAGCGAGCGCTTTCACCCCTGCCAAGTCATGGCCGACCTGCAAACCATCCGTGAGCACAAAGGCGGACTCAAAGGGCTGAAACTAGCCTATGTAGGCGATGGAAATAACATGGCCCACTCGCTCATGAACGGCTGTGCCATTCTGGGCATGGACATCGCAGTCGCCTCTCCGGCAGAATATCAGGTAGACCCAGTCGTCAGCCGCCAGGTCAGAGAAATCGCCGCACACAGCGGTTCCGGCCTCGTCATTACAGAGGACCCGCGAGAAGCAGTCAGCGGCGCAGACGTCGTGTACACCGACACGTGGGTAAGTATGGGACAAGAAGAACTCAAAAGAGCCAAAGTCCCAGTGTTCAAAAACTTCCAGGTCAACCAAGATCTCATGAATCTGGCCCGCAAAGACGCGATCTTCATGCATTGTCTGCCTGCTTATCGCGGCTATGAGGTGACCGAAGAAGTGTTCGAAGGACCGCAATCTGTCGTATTCGACGAAGCCGAAAACCGCCTCCACGCGCAAAAAGCAATCCTTCTCTATGCCATATTGGGTAGTCTCTGAATTGAAACAGCATCGTAACCCTATTAGCGCCGCATTGTGCTAAATTGATTGAGTACATTTGCTGCAGATTGCATAGCGAAAGGATTTCTTGGCTTGAACTTCGATTCGCACCCCCTACAGATCAGTAAGGTCACTGACCACAGTCAGGCCGATGCTTTGCTCCAGTTAATGAAGCGAGCGATGATGCTGTATGCCCAAGAGGCCAGAATCCCCCTCTATCGCCGTGACGGCAGCTACACGCTCACAGCCCTCAACGAAACACGCGGAGACATGGTCGAGGCCATGAATCGCGAAGATCTCCTGGCCGCTAACCTCAACGGAGAATGGGTCGGATCCGTTCGTCTCGTCTCCGACCACGAACTGGGCAAGACCCTGCTCACACGCTTCTGCGTCGAACCCCGGTACCGCAGCCAAGGCATCGGCGCCGAGCTCCTCGAAACAGCCTGTTCCTTCCTCAAGGAACAAGGCATTCGCGAAGTCTACTTGTACACCGCGCAGGAGAATACGCGCCTTCTGGAATTCTACAAGCGCCACGGCTTCTTCCTCTACAGCGTCAACAGCGGCCGCCCCTACCCACGCGTCTGCCTCTTGCGTTATCTCTAGCCTGCAAGTGAATTCGCAGATACTGCTCCTCCGTCGGGGGGGAGCTTTTTTGGTGGCCAAAAAAGAGCCGGCCAGCAGGCCGCACCCAGCTGATTGGCCGGCATCGCAGGTCAACTAGACTGCGTCTCGCCCGCGGCAGCTAACGCTCGCAAACCTACACCAAATAACGAACTACTTTGAATGGCTTACCATCGCGCAGATACACCCGCGGCAAACGTGGCGACAATGCGCATGGCACCTCGTAATTAATCGTGTCCGACCAGGCAGCCACTTCTTCAATCGTGATTTCCGCCCCGCCCTGTTCACCCCAGAGGACGACCCGATCCCCCTCAAAGAAGGCATCTCCGACCTTGCTCACGTCAATGATCAACGAATCCATGCAAATCGTGCCCAGGACCGGCACACGCCGGCCGTGGACCAAGACCTCTGCCTTGCCCGTCAAGGACCGGCGGTAGCCATCCCCATACCCAATCGGAACCGTAGCTGATCTCATATCCGTCGTTGCAACGAAACGCCGACCGTAGCTGACGCTTTGGCCTTGCTCTATGGTCCTGACCTGCAGCGCCCGGCTGTGAAGTGAGAGAATCGGCCGGTTGTCCGCCTCTTCACGCCCAACATTGTCCGGAAGCAAGCCGTAGAGCGTCAAACCCGGACGAACCAGATCCAGGTGCATCTCAGGATGGCGCAGCGTTGCCGGAGAATTGCAGCAGTGCCGATAGCGAAAGCGCAAACCTTCACGCTCCAGTGTGTCCAGAAGGCGGACGAAATCCCGAAACTGCAGTTGCAAAAACTGTTCACCGGGCTCGCTGACAAGGTCGTCCTCGAGACTTTCAGCCTGGTCAAAACCATCTGCTGTTGCAAAATGCGTGAAGATTCCTTCCACATCCAGGCCCGGCAGCGCGGCCAATTCCAGAATCTGTCCCGGCGTTTCCGCAGCCGTTGCCGAGAATCCAACGCGACGCATGCCTGTATCGACCTTGACGTGGACTTTCACCTTGCGCCCCAGGGCCACAGCCCTCTCGCTGAGATCGCGGGCTTTGGCCAGACTAAACAGCGAATACGTGGCGTCCGCCTCAATACCTTCTGCGTACCGTTCCGGCTCGCCATCACTCAGGATGAGTATCGAACTGGTGATCCCAGCACGTCGCAGCTGCAGTACTTCGTCGAGGCAGGCAACCGCCAGCATCTCGGCGCCGGCTTCCAGAAAACACGCAGCCAGCTCAGGGGCGCCGTGTCCATAGGCATTCGTCTTGACGATCGCGCAGACGCCAGTCCCCGGGCTCAGCTGGTTCTTGACCCAGCGCAAGTTGTCGGCAGCCCGATCTAAATCGACTTCTACCCAGCTTCTGCCGCACACGTCGGCCAAATCTCTGCCATCCAAATATTCTTCGTTCATTATTATCATCCTTGGCTTCTGCAGCCTATCTATGCTTGTTGTATGTGGTCCGCGGTCCGTGGTCTGTGGTCTGTGGTCCGCGCGCAGCCCGTCCAGGTACGGACGGTACGGACGGTCGACGCGGGCGGGTTGGGTCGGTTGGTGCGCACGCGGCCCGTCCAGGTACGGACGGTCGACGCGGGCGGGTTGGGTCGGTTGGTGCGCACGCGGCGGGCGGGCGGGCGCGGCGCGCGCGGGGCGGGGCG
>JAAYZH010000349.1 GCA_012514965.1 Clostridiaceae bacterium
ACGGAGTCGTAGTAGCGGCAGTCGGTGCCGCCCACCATCAGATACGGCAAGGCAACCGCGTCGGGAAAGACCCGGGCGATCGTCTGGCGGATGTGCTCCATGCCTTCACCGTCGACAGCTGAAATAGCAGTCGGCTCATTGACCATAATCTCTTCGATCTCATACTCGTGACCGAAACCGGCCAGATATGCGCGGATGTTCTCAACAGTCTCGCCCTGAAGAATCCGAATATTCGCTACGCAGGAGGCTGTCCGAGGCAAGACATTGTGACCGCTGCCGCCTTCGGTCATCGTGAAGGCGATGGTCGTGCGCAGCATTGCCGCAGTCTGCTTATTCTTCAGGAGAATCTGCTTGATCAGCGGGGAGAAGAGCCTGGGTTTCTGCATCGCGAGCTGCTCGGCTCCTCGCTTGTGAGGGGCCAAAGCAAGCAAGGTCTGCTCAAGCGTCTCGGTCAGCCGGGCGCGGGGAGGGTGCCGCTCAACATCATGGATAAAGGCAGCCATTTTGCCCACAGCGGTTGAAGCAGGCGGGGAGGAAGCGTGTCCTTCTTCACCGCGGAAGAGGAAACGGAAGCTGTTGTTGCCTTTTTCGGCAATCCCGATGACAGCCAGTGCTTTGGCTATGCCCATCATTTTGCCTTCGGCTACCGCACCACCTTCGTCCAGCACATAACGGAAACGAATCCCCTGTTCATGGAAGAAGGCGCTGATCTGCTGGGCTCCTAAGGCGCCGCCGACTTCTTCATCGAAGCCAAAAGCGAAATAGATGTCGTTTGGGGGGAGGAAGTCCTCTTGCAGAAGCTCTGTGGCAGCTTCGAGAATCGCGATCAAAGAACCTTTGTCGTCGAGTGTGCCTCTGCCCCAGACCGATTCGCCATCATCCTCGCCGGAGAAAGGCGGGTGCTCCCAGCCGTCAGCGGTTGCCGCGACGACGTCATAGTGAGCTGTGAGCAGGACAGGTGCCTTCTGGCTCTTGCCGGGCCAATGCAAAACCAGACCATAATCATTGACGGGAGTATAGGTCAGCCTCTCGAAGAGCAGTGGGTAAGCGGAGCGTAAGTACTGGCCAAAGGACCGGAAGACTGTCCAGTCTGTTTCGGCCGGATCCGCATGAGAAACAGTCGGGAAACGGATAGCTTCTTGTAAACGATTGACAGCGTCCATAGATAGCCTCTTTCCTAGTGAAAGAACGTAAAGTTTTATCTATTATGACATAAAGCCCAGGACTCCGTACATAGTGTTAATTGTATCGAGCAGAAACTCGCAGGGGATATTTAGTAATCAACGGGCTTGAAAATTGGCTTCTATAAGTCTTTACGAAGCAAGCAGCAGAGAAAGGAGAAGACCAATGCGCTGCGTTTTAGCGGTGGAGATTGGCTTTTTCGGTGTGCGGTAAATTTTTTCTTATATTGTGTAGTAAAGATCTGACGCTCGGGATTTAACCTTCCTGAGCTTATTTGTGTTTGCCGCCAATTTGTACTGCCAGAATTTCGTTTCAAAGGTCTTACGGAGTGGGAAACACGCAATGGTTTTTTTATCAAGGACTCCGTGCACGCGTCGCTCTGTGTCAGAGCCATTCTCTGAAATATTTGTTGCACATACCTGCAAAACTTAGAAATTCCTCCATACTGAAACGTATATAGGGTATGGAGGTGTCGATGGATACTAATAGGCTGGAAGTTCTGATGAGCAAGATTATAGACGGCGACCTCGAGGCGCTCGAAGGATTGTACCGGGGCTTTCACCATGCTGTTTTTACCTATTCACTGTACCTTCTGCGTAATCGTGCACAAGCTGAAGACAACGCACAGGATGTATTCTTACAAATCTGGGCCAAAGTCTCCAGCTACAAGAAAGGCTCCTCCCCGACGGGATGGATCATGCGCATCACCCATAACCTGGCCATCGATCGCGTACGTCGGCAGG
>JAAYZH010000350.1 GCA_012514965.1 Clostridiaceae bacterium
ATTCTACTGCCTCTTCCGTGACAAAATCCTTTCTAATCCGAAGACCGGGTCGGATTGCAGCGATTTTTGTCATTCTACAGCCGCCAACGTGACAAAATCCTTTCTAATCCGAGGCGAAGGTCGGATTGCAGCGGTTTTTGTCATTCTACTGCCGCCACCGTGACAAAATCCTTCCTAATCCGAGGGCCGGGTCGGATTACAGCGATTTTTGTCATTCTACTGCCGCCAATGTGACAAAATCCTTCCTAATCCGAGGACCGGGTCGGATTAGAAAGGTTTTTGTCACAACTTCGAGATAGGGCAGACAAATATCCGCTATTCCAAGACCATCCAACTTTGGCGCGTGCCCAAAGCACCCCCTACCCTTCGCTACATATCCCTCTGTCACTCCGCATAAAACGAGTGGTATAGTAAAAATATAACTTAATGACTGGCTTCCGAAAGCATGAAACCTTTCTGCTTGATAAAGCCGCAAACCGCTCAGCTGCAACGGAAGACCGAAACGGCCGCTTCGAGTCGGGAGTCTCAAACCGGCCAGGCTCTGCCAGAAGCCGCATACCGCACCGCAGCAGCCGATAGCAGAGCCGACGCAACAGCAGCCTGACAACTCGAGTTTGATAAAGGAGTGTAATCATGGAACATTTCAATCCGCTCTTGCAGGGAACTGAAACACCGCACCATTTTCTGACCATTGGGGAAATCATGCTGCGGCTGTCGCCACCGGACTACGAGAAGATCCGCATGGCGAATAATTTCTCCGTCAGCTATGGCGGCAGCGAGGCCAATATTGCGATTTCTTTGGCCAACCTCGGAATTGACAGCAGTTTTTTCACGGTCGTCCCTAACAACAGTCTTGGGAAGAGCGCCGTCCGCTGGATGCGCAGCAATGATGTGCATTGTTCTCCGGTTATTTTGAGCGAGATAAGTCAGACACCGACTCATCGGCTGGGTTCTTATTACTTGGAGATGGGGTACGGGATTCGCCCCTCGAAGGTTACCTACGATCGCAAGCATAGCGCTATGGCAGAATTCGATTTCAAAACGGTTGATTTGGCCTCCTTGTTCAAGAGCTTCGACTGGCTCCACCTGAGCGGCATTACGCCGGCCTTGTCACCATCCTGCGCGGATCTGGTGCTGGACAGTCTGAAGACTGCGCAGGAGCTGGGCATGACGGTCAGTTTCGATGGTAATTTTCGAAGCAGCCTCTGGAGCTGGGAGGAAGCCAGAGATTTCTGCACAAAGTGCCTGCCCTATGTGAATGTGCTGCTAGGTATTGAGCCGTATCATCTGTGGAAAGATGACGATGATCACAGCAAGGGGGACTGGAAGGATGACATTCCTCTTCACCCTACGCTAGAGCAGCAGGACTTCGTTTTCCGTAAGTTTGTCGAACGCTATCCCAACATCAGAACAATTGCAAGGCATGTACGCTATACGCACAGCGGCAGTGAGAACAGTCTGATGGCATATATGTGGCACGAAGGCAAAACCCACGAGAGCCGCTTGTTCCGTTTCAACATTCTGGACCGCGTGGGTGGCGGTGATGCTTTTGCGAGTGGTTTACTCTACGGTCTGATGAAAAACTACACACCACTCGACGCCTTGAATTTCGGTGTGGCGAACAGCGCGTTGAAGCACACGATGCATGGTGACGGGAACATTACGGACAATATTGATGTGATCCACCGTCTGATGGATGCGGACTACGATATCAAACGCTAAGCCGGCGCTAGCGATTCCCACAGAATCTAACAAGCCTCGGTTGGAACGACCGAGGCTTGTTCTGTATTGAGGAGGGACGATTACTCCGGCAGGATGCTGAATCCAAAGTCGAAGTAGAGGTCTTCGAATCGATAGATGGGTGCGACTTCGGGGCCGCAGCTGTTCGAGCCAATGCCGTTTTGCTTGTAGTCCAGAACCAGGACTGTACGGCCTTCTGGTTCCAATTCATAATTATGCATTTTGGCCGTGAGCTGTGCTGCTGAGTAGCCCGAGATGTTGAAGGACATCGACTGCGCAGGATTGACGCGCAGGGTGGGCTTGGCGGCGTCTGCCTGGGTAACTCGCAGGCATCTGAGGCCATTGTGGGAGCCGTGCTCTTGCGGCTTAATGTAGTCCACATATTGGGAGGCGACGGTCTGCTCAAATCGAGCCGCGAAGGCCGCCTGGTGAGCGTCGGTGTAGCTTTGGCCGGGTCCCATGCCCCAGTATGAGACTTTCGCGAAGGCTTCATCCAAACTGAGTTGCAGGCCAAAACGCGGCAGTGCCGGTGCAAATGGGAACTTCTTAGCTTTTGTCATCACACGAATTTCGCCATTGGCGCCGACGGTCCAGGTGGTCTGCAAAGTAAGAATGGGTTCAAGGCCAGCGGCAGCCAGCACTTCTTCGACCTCGATGGTGAGACGTTGCCCGTCTTCGGCGAGGTTATGCTGACAGGAGTGTACATTCGCGTGGATGCGATCGTAACCGTGCTCTTCCCAATCAAGGCGAATGTTCCGGTCGTTGTCTGTCGGTGCGCGCCAGATGGTCCACTCTGCACGCTGGGTCAAGAGCTTCTGGCCCTTCTTCTCAAGCTGTTTGAATTGGCCAAAGACCTTGTCGAAAGTATAGACGAAGTCCTTACCGTGGCACTGCAGGTAGCGGGGGCCTTCTTTGACACTCAGAGCAGCTGCGGACTCAGAAATATCTGCAGCGTAGTCGAAGCTTTGCAAGATAAACTGGTCAAAGCCCAGGATCTCACGCCTCTCCACACCACAGACAGCGAGATTCTCGGGTACAGGCTCACCCTTGCGCAGGTAGACAAGCCTTACGCTGATTTCGCCTTTTTGAGCGCCGGCCAGGGTTTCAGGCAGATCGATCCGGAGCTCAGCGGCTTGACCGGCTGCGATGCTCTCGAGTGCAGGTTGCACCTGAGCGACCACTTCACCGTCGCGGCTGAAAAGAACCGCTACGTCCATGAACTCGTCTGTGGCAGAAAACTCGAGATGGTTGCGTAATTCCAATGCCAGCACGGCAGACTCCTGCTTAAGCAGACGGGCACGAACCGGACGCAAAACTTGCTTGTAATCGAGCAGGCCGGGCTTGACTGTACGGTCCGGAGCGACCAGTCCATCTACGCAGAAGTTGCCATCATGCTCTCTGGGATGTTCGCCGAAATCTCCTCCATAGAGGAAAATCATTTCGCCGTTTTCATTCTGTTTGGCGACGGCATGGTCACACCATTCCCAGGCAAAGCCGCCGCAAAGCGCGTCGTGCTCATAGAAGGCCAGCCAGTGGTCTTCGATATCGCCGGGGCCGTTGCCCATAGCGTGAATGTATTCGCACAAGACCATTGGCTGCTTATTGCCCGAGCTGTTCGCGTACCAGTGGCAGAAATCCGCGCCTGGGTACATGCGGCTGTAAATGTCGAGCGCCGAGTAGTCGAGGTACTTTTGACGAGGAATTCGTACGGCACCTTCATAGTGAATGGGGGTGGACGCATCGTAGGTTTTGACCCATTTGGCCGCCGCTTCCATGTTTGGCCCGTAGCCGGATTCGTTACCCAGCGACCACATGACGCGGCAGTAACGGTTCTGCTCACGAATTACGCAGGCCTGTACTCTGTCCAATATTGCCTCTTTATAACGACTGTCGTACATGGTTGCGCCGATCAGCTCCTCATTCAAGTAAAGAGTCTTCTGATCAGGTGGAGAATACTTCATATCGGGCGACTCAAAACGGAAGTTGTTGCCATGCGTCTCGATATCCGCTTCGCAGATCACGTAGAAACCCATGCGCTCATAGATGGGGTAGGCCCAGGGGGAACTTGGGTAGTGGCTGGTGCGGACAGCGTTGATATTGTGATCTTTCATCAGCTCCAAGTCCGCGATCAGTTGCTCGGGAGTTATCGAAGCACCGGTAAATGGATCGCTGTCATGGCGGTTGACGCCGCGGAATTTTACCTTGCGGCCGTTGAGCAGAAAGACACCGCTCTGCCAGGCCAATTGACGCAAAGCCACGGTTTCGACGATGCACTCCTCGTCTGACTCCAGCACGACCTTGTACAAGGCAGGCTTCTCAGCTGACCACAGTTGTGGCTGATCCACGGTGAAGAGCACGAGTTC
>JAAYZH010000351.1 GCA_012514965.1 Clostridiaceae bacterium
GCAATTTATTAGTATTTTCAATTTTGTTGAGACATTTTCCAGAAAATTCTTTCCATTTCACTCCAAACAGGCAGTTTAGACTTGGGTCGGACACAAATAAACAGCAGCCAGATAGCTGTATGCTACCGAAATCTTTTGGCCGCAGAATTACTATTAATATAATTATTATGAAGAAAAGCAGGTATACGATATGTCTGATCACACACACGATTCCGAACTCTTGAGCAATGCACTGCGCTATTTCTTGGACTACATTCGTTTCGATACAGCCGCAGATCCGAAGTCCGATTCCAACCCCTCCACACCGAAGATCCTCGTCCTGGCGGCTAAGATTGCCGAAGATCTGCGTGAATTGGGTCTGGAAGCTGATGTCGATGAATTTGGCTACCTCTACTCTTCTATCCCGGCTACCGCCGAGGCGCGGTATACGTTAGGCTTGATCGCGCACATGGATACATCTCCGGATTTCTCCGGAGCTGATGTGCGGGCTAGGCGTATCCGCTATGACGGCGGCGATATCATCCTCAATGAGGAAAGGGCAGGTTTTCTATCCGGCAGCGAAGAGCCCATCGTTCTATCACCGGAGGTTTTCCCGCAGCTCGCAGAGGACCTTGGCCGCGACATTATCGTCACGGATGGACATAGTTTGCTCGGTGCTGACAACAAGGCCGGCGTAGCGGAGATCATGTCTTTGGCTCGTTACCTCACCACGCACCCTGAGCTTGCGCACGGTGAAATCAAGATCGCCTTTACTCCTGATGAAGAGATCGGCCGCGGAGCTGATCATTTTGACGTCGCTCGCTTCGGCGCAGACTTTGCCTATACCGTTGACGGTGGAAGCAGGGGCGAGATTGAGTGGGAGAACTTCAACGCCGCGGGTGCCAAAGTCACCATCAAGGGTCGTAACGTGCATCCGGGAGCGGCCAAAAACAAAATGATCAACGCCTGTCTTCTGGCCGCCGAATTTATTGCGCGCTTTCCGGAACACGAAACACCTCAGCATACTGAGAACCGCGAAGGCTTCTATCACCTCAATGAACTGTCCGGCGATGTCGAGCTCTGTGAACTGGAATACATTATCCGTGATTTCGAACTTGAATCGTTTGAGCAGCGCAAGGCCTTCATGGAGTCTGAGGTAAGCCGCCTCAATGACAAGTACGGCAAAGGACGTTGCCAGGTCGAGATCAAAGACCAGTATTTCAATATGAAAGAGAAGGTCCGTCCCTATCCCTTCCTTATCGAATATGCCAAAGAAGCCATGCTGAGCGTGGATGTGGAGCCCCAGGATGTCCCCATCCGCGGCGGCACAGACGGTGCCAGACTCTCCTATATGGGTCTGCCCTGCCCGAATCTGTTTACCGGCGGCGAGAATTTCCACGGGCGTTTCGAATATCTGTCCGTGTCGACCATGGAGAAAGCGTGCGAGACGCTCCTGGCCCTGGTACCTAAATTCATTTAGCGAATCAATCGTGATTTTTCGCAGAGATTAGCGAGAGGAGCCCCTGTCCCCATTCGGACGGGCGGCTCTTTTTGAGTCCAAGCGCTTTTGCTCCTCGCGTTTTTGGCGGCTCTGGGCCAGAATCGTCTCAGCATCGCGACTTCCAGGCGCATGATAGCCATAAGAATTCTGCAGTTTTCTCAAGCGATTCAATTTGGCTCTCCGTCTGGCTGCCTGTCGCCCGCGGACTACGACAAAGAGTACAAGGAGGATCACAAGCAGGACAAGAAGAATGGCGAAGATTGAAAGAATTTTCGCAAGCTGTCCGGTGCTTGCCTCATCATCAGCCGAGCTCGTTGCTGCTGTCACGCTTGGGGCTGGCGTAACGGACTCGCCGCTTGTCGCTTGTGTCATCGTACTGGCGGACGTGGTAGAGGTACCGGAAGCATAGTCTAGTGGGACGACCAGTTGCGCAGGCAGATGGATCGCCACCTCTTCAAGGAGGACGGGTCCATTCTCTTCTTTGGCCAAAACCGAGTACTTGCCGATCTCATCGCCGCTCGTCAGCGGTACCGTCAGTTCCTCTGGGAGTTCTAGACTAAGGCTGAGGCTGGCAAGGTCATTCAGGAGGGGGAGCGTAGCAGAGTAGGCCTCTTCAGCGTAGAGAGGCTGCAAGCCCCAATCCCGCCTGACTTTACCATCGAAGCGGACCGGAAGACTCGCGAGCAAACTGCCTTTCGCAAGCAAAGGATAGGTATAGGGAATTTCACTCATCTTGCGAAGGAGCTTCAAATGATCCGCAATCTCCTGGCCGGCTTGTCTGGCCTTCGCAGTAAGAACCAGATAGACCGAGCTGCCTTCCACCCGGAAGGAAGCAAAGCAGTAGCCTGACTGTGTAGTCGAGCCGGTCTTGCCGCCGCTGAGAGGACTGGTATCCAGCTGCCTGTCCTCTGCATAACGTTCCATGATGTGGGTCAAAGCCAGACCCTCGGGCTGTGACTGCAGATTCGAGATCGTGTACCGGCGGGTGCCGGCCAAGGTACGGAAGTCCTCATCTTGCGCCAGAAGAGCAAGCAGTTTGGCCAGATCGTCCAGCGTCGTATAGCCTTCATCATCACTGAAACCGACCGGATTCGTAAAAAAAGTATTGCTCATCCCCAGCTCTTCGGCAACAACATTCATCATGTAAACAAAGGCCTTCTCAGAACCGGCAGACTCCCGAACCAGGGTATAAACTGCTTCCGCACCGGATCCCAGGAACATGGCGTAATACAGGTCCGTGATGGACACTTCGTCCCCCGGCATGAGGCCGGAGATCGTCGCCTGGTTGGCCTCTGCTTTGGCCAGATCTTCGGTCAGAATCACGAGCTTCCGATCCCTGGGCACCTGACGCGAGGCAAAATAGCGCTCGCTCACATAGTAGGTCATCAATTGTGTCAGGGAAGCCGCATGGATCTTCTGATCCGGCTGACCGCGCAGATAATCGATGGTTCCATAGGGCGAAACCTGGCGCACGAGGGTATAAATGGAGTACAAATCGAGCTGTTCAAAGCTAAATCCGTCGACAGGCGGGAAATTGAGGTGTGCGTCTTCGCTCTGCAATAAGATCGAAGTCTCGGGCGGGAAATTCTCCCAAGCGTTGCGAGGATAAACAGACGAGGCATCAAGGTTCGCTGCCAAAAGATTCGGAAACAGGAGCAAGAACACTAAACTGACGATGATGAACATACGTCCTGTGCGCCCGCGCCAATGTGGGCCACTCACAGACCGATTCATAAATAGTCCCTGCCTGGTGTGTGCTTCATTCCGTCAAACTCCAAAAATTTGTGAGAAATCCGGAAACGCCAAACGGCGCTTCCGGACAAATGGTGCACACGATACGATTCGAACGTACGGCCTGCCGCTTAGGAGGCGGCCGCTCTATCCTGCTGAGCTACGTGTGCATAAAACGCTTAACCATTTTATGAAGTCAGGCGACCTTTGTCAATCAAAGGCCTGCAAATCGGCGTTCTTGCCTGATTCGCAGGCAATTCCGGTCAAGTCACCGATGATGCGGGTCCCAGAGACCCACAGTAGTGCTTAACGCAGTGGGCCGGGTCGCGTTCTCTCTTCGAGTCGCGCAGCCATACGCCCCAGCAGAGGCAGCGGCAGCAGCCGATACGTGTACGCAAGCACGGATTCAACAAGAAGGAGCGCGAAGCTGGCCAAAGCCAGCCCCCAGGCGGCCTGATCAAGCTTCGCCCCTAGAAAAAGCGCTTCGATAACGGCTGTTTCACTTTGGCTGCGGCTGGCGAAGTAGAAAGCGACATCAGCCGACGTGTTTAGCATGAGCGTAAGTAAAGCCAAGAATAACAGCAGAAAACCGCTCTGAGCTGTATGCAAACGCAAATAGCGTGAATCCTTTTCGCGGAAGAAAAAGATGAAGGGTATGAGCCACGCAAGCAGTTTGGCATAGGGTATGAATAAGAACACAGCGGCAAAGGCATAGGACAAAACGCAAGGGTACTTCGCTGCCAAGTAGCCTTGATTCGATTTATGACGGTCGAACTGCTCAATTCTCACAAACAACTCCTCTAATAAAAGCGAGAACCTGGATTGAGGGGAATCCAGGCTCTCTGAGGGAAAAATAAAGAGGGTCCTAACGGACTTGGAAACGTTTCATTTCCACGCCCACTTTTATTTAACCATCCAAAAGTGAAAAAGCCAAGGAAAACATGTTAATTTTTTATTACATGTTTAGATTCACACTTCAGATACACAGGCTGCTCTATATCAGTCTGCAAGAGCGTCCTCTATACCTATCCCGTCAGTCTCTACTCGATTTCCATCACCTGCATTACGGCTTGTTTCATAGCTTCGGGCTTGATCACCTGATCATGACGAATTGGCAAGTCAAAGGTCTCAGCCAGCCCCGCAGGAACAGGCATTCCGGACTCTTCGCTGATCACCTGTAAAAGCTCACGATCCGAAAGCTTATCGTTCTGGTTCCGGCTGAAAATCGCTTCACTCACAGCATGCGGGAATTTGAATGGACTGGCGGTGGCAACATAGACGGTTTTGCGTCTGTCTTGCGGCTTGAGCTGCCCGGATCCCTTGCCGTAGACCGCAAAGCCTACAGCGGTATGGGTGTCGACCACATGATCATACTGGTGGTAAATATCGCGGATTGTCCGGATCACCAGGTTCTCGTCGACAAAGCCGGCGCGGAAGCAGCTCTGAATCTCTTGCAGCGTGCCTTTGTCCACCTGATACCTGCCGTCATCACGCAATTGCTCCATCCAGGCTGAAACTTTGGCCGAATCATGTCCTGTGATCTCGTAAAGCAGGCGTTCCAGATTGCTTGACACCAGAATATCCATCGAAGGTGTATTCGTCTTGTAGAATGCGCGTTTACGGTTGTAAACACCGTCGCGAAGGAAGTCGGTCAAGACATGGTTCTTGTTCGAAGCACAGTACAGTGTTCCCAGGGGAGCACCCATCTCACGGGCGTACCAGGCGGCTAAAATATTGCCAAAGTTGCCGCTGGGGACTACTACATCAAAGCGCTCATTCCCCTCAAGCTTCTCCTGAGCCAGCAGGTCAGCGTATATCGAGCAGTAGTAGACAATCTGCGGCAGGAGACGCCCCCAGTTGATCGAATTCGCTGAGCTTAAGGAGATCTTACGTTCACCCAGCTTGGCTGCCAGCTCCTCGTCAGCAAAAATTCGCTTCACCTCACTTTGCGCGTCGTCAAAACTGCCTTCGACTGCAAAGACATGGCAATTCGCCCCGACCTGGGTCTTCATCTGCAGCTTCTGCATTTCACTGACGCCATCCGTAGGGTAAAACACGATAACAGAAGTGCCTGGCCTATCGCGAAAGCCCTCTAGAGCCGCTTTGCCGGTGTCGCCGGAGGTGGCAGTCAAGATACAGAACTTCTGGTCCGAAGCGGTCTGGCGCACTGCGAGGTGCATCAGATGGGGCAGCAGCTGCAATGCCACATCCTTGAACGCAGATGTGGGTCCATGCCACAGCTCCAGCATCCAGGACTGGTCCGAATACTTGTTTAACTGAACCAGCGGGGCCGGAGATGGATCAAACCGCTCTTCACTATAGGCTTCGGCCAGAGCTTCGGCCAAATCATTCTCAGGGAAGTCCAAAAATCGACTGAGAATAAACAACGCGCGTTGCTGATAGTTCAGCGGAATCAGCTGTTGCCATTCCCGCTCGCTGAGAACAGGAATCTGTTCCGGGACAAAGAGTCCCCCATCCGGCGCGATCCCTTGCAAAATCACCTCAGCAGCGCTGAAGCTGCCCTCATACCCTCTCGTACTGATATATCTCATCGTATCTCCCCTTTACACTTCTAGAGCAGCAATCTCTGCAAGCAGAGCCTTGCGAAATTCTCCCGCCTGATAAAAAGTACCCCAGCCTACTAGAACCGCATCATGTGCAAGACAAAACGCTAAACCGCGCTCTACTGCCGCAGCAACGCTGTCAACGCCGGCAATCTCCGGTCTCTGCGTTGCCGGCAAAAGTTTTGCGGCAGTTTCGGCAGCCAGCTCAGCCAGGATTTCCGGCCGTTCTGCCCGGGCTACGCCCTGGGGAGCCGTCAGCAAAAGCAGCTTGACCTTACCCCCTCGCAATGCTTCGTCCAGCATGGCTTGTTGGTCTTTGTCCCTCATTATAGAGCAAATATGGACCTCCGGACGCCCATCCGGGAAAAGCGCGTTCAGACTTTCACGCAAGGCGGCCGCCCCCTGCGGATTGTGTCCGCCATCAAGCAAAACTACCGGCCGGTCTGAGAGCTTCTCTAATCTTGCCGGCCAGTAGCAGCGCTCGATTCCCCTGGCCAAAGCTTCCTGTGCAATTGTTGGGACCAGGGCCCGTACTGCCTTGACAGCCAGTGCGGCGTTGTCGGGCTCAAAAGCCGGCAGCAAAGCAGTGCGGAAGATGCGGTTACCTTCTTCAAAGATTCGGAAGCTCTGACCGGTCAGGTCACGCTTCAACACATGGACATCCGCATGTCGATGTGCCACCAGATCGATGCCTAGTTCTGCTGCCCGCTGCGCGAACAATTCGGTGACCTTGGCTGCCTCTTCTGCCTCGGGGATTGCTATGGTCTGATCATAGAGACAGAGTGCTCTGGTGCCCCGCTTAAGAATCCCGGCCTTTTCACCGGCAATCTCCAGGTAGGTGTTGCCGAGCCGGGCTGTGTGGTCGAGGCCGATGGCGGTGATCACCGCTACCCGCGGCGGCGGAATAATGTTTGTAGAGTCTAGTCTGCCGCCCAAGCCTGTCTCCAAGACCAGAACGTCGCACGCTCTAGCTCGGAAGTGCATAAAGGCCATGAGGGTCAGCATTTCAAAGTGCGTGGGGTGCGAAGGTCCTGTTAGTCCCTGCTCTTCGATAATCGTACGCAGACGCGTGAGTGTCTCAGCCACTGCTTCGCGGCTGATTTGGCCGGCATGCGGGTCTTGGGCCCAGACAGCTTCCGGATCGCGGCCGTCGATAACACGGATGCGCTCGCCAAAATCGTACACATAAGGTGAGCAAAAGAAGCCCACTCGGTAACCGGCGGATGCCAGCATGTAGGCGGAATAAGCCGAAACCGAACCCTTGCCGTTCGTACCGGCTATGTGCATGGTCGGGATGCCAAATTCCGGCGAGTCCAACCAAAAAAGGAGCTGACGCATACGGTCAAGGCCGAGCCTGGACCCAAAACGCTCTGTCCCCTCCAGATAAATCATTGCTTCTTCGTAATTCATTCGTAGATGATTCCTCTCTGATACAGGCTTACGCCTTGCCGCGTTTGCGGAAGACAAAGTATTTTGAAATAAAATAATTCGCTATGGTTACCAGGAAAGAGCCGAAAAACTTCGATAGCTCGCGATTTTGCTGCAGGAGGTTGATCAGCACATACATAGCACCAAACTCGAAAACGAGTGTGGAGACGATACGCGAAGCGAAGAATAACACCATGTCTACCCAGAAGTTACCCCGTTCGCTAAAGACGAAAAGTCGATTCGTGAAGAATGCGAAGAGGACGGCCAAAACAAACGAACC
>JAAYZH010000352.1 GCA_012514965.1 Clostridiaceae bacterium
CGGCTCTATGGTTGTCGGTGATAAAGTCGTTACAATCGGCGGCATTGTAGGCCGCGTCGTGAACATCAAGGACAACGAGATTACGGTCTCCACTTCTGTTGCGAACACGATGATGACTTTTCGCAAAGAAGCAATTGATCAGGTTATCAAACCAGTCTCAGACGATAAATAAGTTAGTCGAACGCAGACTTTTTTCACACAAGTTTCTGCGAAAATATTGGCAAGCTGCGGTGCTTTCAGTATAATTTGTTTATTAGTCGGTCGAGTTTATCTGACCTAGAAGAGGTAGCCTATGAAGCATTTGAATTTAGTTTACGGACCGCGTAAGGTCTACAGCGTTTCCGGCAAGGCTTGCGGTGAGTGCCAGACATCTTGCCAGTCCGCCTGCAAGACCAGCTGTACGGTAGCAAACCAGAAGTGCGAGAAGCTCAAGAAGTAAATATTGCTTTTGTTCACCTTTAACTTGTAGAGCATGACTTCCCGTTTGTCGGGATCATGCTTTTTGTCTGTTTTTAGAGATTAGAATGGAGATATACTTTGCTGCATACGTTCACTGTCAACGGTGATTATTTAGCTTTTGATTCTGAGACACAGGCGCTGGTCGCCATGGACTATTTGCCTTGGCGTTTGCTGGAGGCTTTCGATGCCTTCACCGGCGAGGGCCCTGACACTGCCGCCTTAACGCGCATACGGCTTGAATTCCCGGATCAGGCAGATGCAATTGCCGAAATTGCCGCGGAGATCGCTGCTTTACGGGATGATGAGGCTTTATTTGCTCCTCCGACAGAGGTCAATCTTGAACAGCTGTATCCTGAGAAGCCTTTGATCAAGTCCATGTGCCTCCACATCTGCCACGACTGCAATCTCCGCTGCCGTTACTGCTTTGCCGGACAAGGTGATTATCACTCCGGGATGAGAAGCTTGTTATCTGCCGAGGTAGGGAAGCAAGCAATCGACTTTCTGATCGATGCTTCAGGTAAACGGCATAATCTCGACATTGATTTTTTTGGCGGCGAGCCGCTCTTGAACTGGGACGTCGTGGTCGAGTTAGTTGACTACTGCGAGCAGCGCTCTGCAGAAACCGGCAAGGATCTTAGATTGACGATCACAACGAATGCTCTTCTGCTTAATAAAGAGAAACGTGATTACATTAACATGCATTTTAAGAATTGCGTACTCAGCATCGATGGCCGTGAGCAAGTGCACAACTACATGAGACCGAGCCCATCGGGGGCGGATTCTTTTGCCCCAATTTTGAGGAACATCAAGGAATTTGTCGCTGAACGCGGCGACAAGGAATTTTACGTTCGCGGTACGTATACGCATTACAATACAGACTTCGCTTCAGATGTAGCTTTTCTGGCCAGTGAAGATCTGCAGCAGATCTCCATGGAACCTGTAGTGGCAGATTCTCATGAGCCTTATGCCCTGACGGCTGAAGATATAGAGAAGATTAAGACTGAATACGAGAAACTTGCCTTCCACTACGTTGAAGAGAAGGATGGCGCGCACCCTTATCGCTTTTTCCACTTTAATCTGGATCTGGACGAGGGCCCCTGCGCATACAAGCGCCTCAAGGGCTGCGGCGTCGGTACGGAATATATAGCGGTCACACCTCAAGGGGACATCTATCCTTGCCATCAATTGGTGGGTAAAGATGAATTTCTTATGGGCAATGTTTCGCAGAAGCCTAATCAGCTTAACCCGGCTATCACCGCTCAGTTCGCGGATCATTTGGTGCCGGATCGTCAGCCTTGCCAGACCTGCTGGGCGCGTTATTACTGTGCCGGAGGCTGTGTAGCGAATCATTACCAGGCTACGGGCTCGCTCGATGGAATCTATGAACAAGGTTGTGAGCTTCAGAAGAAGCGTTTGGAGGCGGCCCTCTGGGTGAAGTACAAGGAGAAAGAAAAGGAGCTTGCCAGAGAACAATTTGCTTGAGGCAAAACAAGAGGAAATTATAAACGAATTGTAAATTCTTCAAATAAATAAAGGGATTTACCTTTGCTCAACGTAATTAAACATTAGGGAGTAAAGATGGCAAAGAGAATTCCGGACAGTGTAATAGAAGAGATCAAAGCGAAGAGCGATATCGTCGATATCGTCTCTTCTTATGTCACTTTGACGCGTAAGTCCCAGCAGAATCTTTTTGGCCTTTGTCCTTTCCATCAGGAGAAATCACCATCGTTCAGTGTATCGCCACACAAGCAAATCTATTATTGCTTTGGCTGCAGCAAAGGCGGAGATGTCAACCATTTCATCATGGACATAGAACATTTCCGCTACCCTGAAGCGATCCGTTTTCTCGGTGAACGCTGCGGTGTAGAAGTGCCTGAGGCTGAAGATGGTGATGAGCGCTATCAGGAAGATAAACGTCGTCGAGAACGCTTGTATGAGCTCAATACAGAAGCAGCACGCTATTTTTACCAATCCTTATTGGAAGCCGCCGGGCAGGAAGCTCGCGCCTACATGAAACGACGCGGCATCAGCAGACAGACAGCCGTCAGCTTTGGCCTAGGTTTTGCTCCGGAACGTTGGCAGGGTCTGCTTGACCATATCCGCTCCAAGGGCTACAGCGAACAGGAAATAGGGGACTCAGGACTTTTTAAGAAGAATCGTAAAGATGCCTGGTATGATTTATTTCGCAACCGTCTGATCTTTCCCATCATTGACGTGATGGGCAGGATCGTAGCGTTCGGCGGCCGTGTTATGGACGATAGTGTGCCTAAGTATCTCAATTCACCGGAGAACCTGATTTACACGAAGGGGCAACATCTTTATGGCTTGAATTTGGCCAAAAAAACGCGTAAGGACCGGCTGCTGATCGTGGAGGGCTACATGGATTGTATTTCCCTGCATCAGGCGGGTTTCGACCAGAGTGTCGCTTCGCTGGGTACAGCCCTTACGCAACAGCAGGCTGCGTTGCTCCGCAAGTACAACGAAGAGATTGTTCTGGGCTATGATATGGATAATGCCGGCCGCCAGGCGACTTTGCGTAACATCGATACACTTGAAGAAAAGGGTGCCAAGCCTTTTGTCTTGATTTTGCCGGACGCGAAGGACCCCGATGACTACATTCGCAAGCACACCCCGGATGATTTTAATGCGTTGCTTCGGGAGGCGCCGACAGGCCTTGATTATAAGTTTATTCATGCGAAACAAAGTGCCCAGCACAATGACCGTCTTGATAAAGTCAAGTACCAGGAATTAGCGACGGATCTGCTCCTGGACATCCGCAACCCTGTCGTACAGGAGTTATACATACCCAAGGTGGCCGCCGAGCTTGGAGTCCCGGTTGAGAGTGTACACATGCTTTTGACACAGCGGGAGCAAGAAAAAGCACGGAACACCAGACCTAAGAATCCTTATCGGCCGAACACGAGCACGAGCTCGCAGACAACAGAACAGCCAGCTGCTGTACAAGACAGTGCGGCAAAGGCACCTGAAATACGAGGGCCTCTGCTCAGCAAAGTTGAAGCCGCTTTCCTAATACGACTCACGCGGCGTCCGGATGTTTATCTTGAACATCAATTGCGTTGCGAGGCAAAATGGTTCAAAAAATCAGTCAGGCCCTTTGTCGAAGCCATTTTGGCAAAAGCCGCAGGCGGTGAACTAAACGAACGCAGCTTGATGAGCTTAGTCAACGAGACGGATGATCTGATCAGGGATGAAATTTCCTCGCAGCTTGGCGCTTTGCTGATGCGAGAGGAAAACGCCGAAACGCAGGATCAGATTGCAACCATCATGCGCCGGCAGCTCCTGTTGATCAGCATTCATTACTATTCCACAATGAGCAAGCTGATATCTGATCGCCTGGACAGCGGAGCGAGTGAGGAACAAGGCGATTTACGTAAGCAGTTCATCCGTGTACGGCAAGCTATGCAGGATACCCAAAAAGAATTACAGGAAATGGATAGAGCCTACAGCTTTGTCCACGAGGAGCAGGATTTCTAGACAGACCAGTCACCGTCTCGGCGGTGTGATTCATAGACGAAATATCAAAAGGACAGATAAAGGAGAATTATGGCTACAGGAATATTGTCACGTTTGCTTAAAGAGGCTAAGAATAACAACAATCAGCTATCCTACCGCGAGGTAATGGATCTGCTGGAGAAAAATGACGTCGATTTGGAACAAACTGAATCGCTGCTCGACCAGCTTGAAGCTGCCGGCGTGAAAATCGTCGCGGATAATGTCGTCGATGATGACGCAGACGGCGCAGACGATTCGAGCCTTAAAGTCGACCAGATCACGGTCGACGACCCTGTACGCATGTACCTTAAGGAAATCGGCAAAGTTGATCTTTTGACTGCTGATGAAGAGAGAGACCTGGCCCAACGCATGGAGGCCGGAGATGATGACGCGCGCGATCATCTGGCTGAAGCCAATCTTCGTCTGGTGGTTTCGATTGCCAAACGCTATACAGGCCGCGGCTTGTCCTTTCTCGATCTTATTCAGGAAGGTAACCTGGGCCTTTTAAAAGCAGTCGAAAAATTCGATTATAAAAAAGGCTTTAAATTCTCCACCTACGCGACCTGGTGGATACGCCAGGCGATTACCCGCGCAATTGCTGACCAGGCCAGAACGATCCGCATACCGGTTCACATGGTCGAAACAATCAATAAGTTGATCCGCGTGCAGCGCCAGCTGATTCAAGAACTTGGCCGTGAACCCGAAGTCGAGGAACTGGCGGCCGAATTGGACATCACACCCGAGAAAGTTCGCGAAATCATGAAGATTTCCCAAGAACCGGTCTCCCTTGAGAAGCCGATCGGCGAGGAAGAGGACAGCCACCTGGGCGACTTTATTCCCGATGAAGATATTCCTTCACCTGAGCAACAGGCAGCCTTTACTCTGCTCAAGGAGCAGCTCAACGAGATCTTGGCCAGCCTGACGCAAAGAGAAGAAAAGGTTCTTCGTTTGCGTTTCGGCCTGGACGACGGCCGTCCACGTACACTAGAAGAAGTAGGCAAGGAATTTGGCGTAACGCGTGAAAGAATTCGTCAGATCGAAGCAAAAGCCCTGCGCAAACTACGTCGTCCCAGCCGCAGCAAGAAGTTGAAAGATTACTTGGATTAATGGCAGCGTTATCCGCTAGACTGCAAACCATTCTGGAGCTGATTCCACAGGCTACGCTTCGCTTGGTAGATGTAGGCTGCGACCACGGGCTTTTGTCACGAGCTTTTCTGGAGGCACACCCCGAGAGTCGCGCGCTGCTGATTGACCGCCGCCCTGGGCCTCTGGCGAAGGCTGAAGCCCTCTTGTCAGAGCAGGCGTCGTCAGGGAGGGCGGAGTTTCGTCTAGCGGATGGCCTTGCAGCGTGGTGCCCGACAGCAGGGGACACGGTTGTAATCGCCGGTATGGGTGGGCGCGAAATTCTCGGAATTCTCGGGCGATTGGCTGAGGAAGAACGTTTCGTGGGCCAAAAAGATTTCCCCATCAGGATTCTCGTACAGGCAATGCGCGACATGCCATTTGTCCGCGAGGCCTTGCGGAGAAACGGTGCGCGGTCTGGTGGCCAAAAACTTTGCCGGGACAGGGGCTGGATTTACAGCGTCGATCTCTATGAAGTTTTATTTTCGACTTTGAAGGCCGTTACGCCGGCCTCTGTTGTCCGCGAGGAAGAGGATTGGCTGGGGACTTGGTTGTGGAAGAGCATTCGCAGCGAAATAAGCAGCCCGGATTCGGGCAGCAGGTTCAGTCCTCAAGAAACCCTAGCCTATTTGCGCCGGCAACAGCGCATTGCTGAAGGGGAAATCAAAGGCTTATCGAGCGCTGAGGTTGCTCAGCGCGAAGCCTTGTTAACCGTATTTGCCCAATCGATCGAGGTGTTGGAAGGATAGAAATACGAATGAAACTACATAGTCTTATCGATTTTTTTGAGAGCATCGCGCCGCTTTCCTGGCAGGAGCCTTGGGACAAAAGCGGCCTCCAGATCGGAGATCCTGAACAAGACTTAAAGCGTGTTCTTTTTGCTCTGGACTTAGATGGGCTTGCCCTGCAGCGTGCGATCGAAGCGAAAGTGGACGCAGTGGTCACGCACCACCCGTTGTTTTTTAAGCCTCTGGAAGGTGTGCGCAGCTTTGTGCCGGAAGAGCAACTCGTCCGCTCTCTCTTGTTTCACAATATCAGTGTTTACTCTATGCACACGAATCTGGATGCTGCGCCATGGGGCGTAAACGATCAGCTGGCGCGCCGGCTTGGTTTAGCTGGCCGTTTGGCCGCAGAGCCACTCATACCGGTGAATATTCCGGCTGACTCGCTGCCGATCGGCAATCCATTTAAGAAGTTTGAGGACTATGTCGGTCGTCCGCCAGGTTTGGGGCTGGTGGCTAGAGTAGATTTAAGCCGTTTCGATCTTTTGCGAATCTGCCGTGAGGGCTTGGCACCGGCTGCTCAAGTGAATTTTGGCGATAACGCGCCCCTGAAACTCGTAGTCCTGGCCGGCGGATCCTGGGATGGGGCCTGGCTCGAAGCGGCTGTGCATCGCGAAGTGGATGCGATTATCACCGGTGAAATGAAATATCATGACCAGATTGCCTGTCGCGAGCGAGGGATCGCCGTCTTCTGCCTGGGGCATGATGTAAGCGAACGGGTGATTCTGCCGTTTTTGCAGGAGAGTTTGCGGTCATTTGCTCAGAAGAACGGCGGAGAAAGCCTTGAACTGTTCGTCCATGAGGGTATAGCCCACATAGAACTGTAAACGTCACGGGTACAGTTTTGGCCTATACGTGACGAAGCGTCCCTGACAGGGTATAATAACGGAGATTTCTGAGATAGCCGGACAATCGCGGACACAAGTCGAAAGGCTGTGTATGAGGAAAGTCCGGGCTCTTTAGAACCAAGGGCGCCGGGTAGTTCCCGGTGAAGGCGACTTTAAGGATAGTGCAACAGAGATATACCGCCGGCCGCGAGGCCGGTAAGGGTGGAAAGGCAGGGTAAGAGCCTACCGGCGGCATGGTAACATGCCGGCCATGTAAACCCCGTCCGGAGCAACACCGTGGAGGAACATATGCTGAGGTTCAGGCGTTCCGAGGAGGTGGCTTGAGCCCTGATGAGAGTCAGGGCCTAGATAAATGATTGTCCAAGACAGAACCCGGCTTATAGGCTATCTCAGATTTCTATTATGGATAATTTACTGCGGCGTTTGGTCCGCACAGCTCTAAGCAAGGGCGTCGGCAGGAGGATAAGATGAGCGAGAGTCAGTATCAGCAACGCGGTGTTTCGGCCTCGAAGAAGGAAGTCCACGCGGCGATTCAGGATCAGGACAAAGGTCTCTATCCCGGTGCGTTTTGCACGATTTTGCCGGACCTGAGCGGTGATGAAGACTGGTGCATGCTTATGCATGCTGACGGCGCGGGGACGAAGTCATCGCTGGCCTATTTATACTACAAAGAGACCGGCGACTTATCTGTCTTTGCCGGCATCGCCCAGGATTCTCTGGTAATGAATACGGATGATCTGGCCTGCGTAGGCGCGGTAGATCATTTTTTCGTTTCAAATACGATAGGCCGCAATGCGCATCGCGTCGGCGGTGAGGTGATCAAGACGATTATCGAAGGCTACCAGAGTTTTGTCAGCAAATTAAGTGAACTTGGTGTAGACGTGACACTGGCCGGCGGTGAAACAGCCGATGTCGGTGATCTCGTCAATACCCTGATCTGTGACTCTACAGCCACTGTCCGTCTCCGTAGAACAGAGGTCGTAAACGCGGCAGAAATCACGCCCGGTCTGGCGATCGTAGGCCTCGAGTCGACAGGCAGAGCGACGTATGAAGACTTCGATAACGCAGGGATGGGGTCGAATGGTTTGACGGCGGCCCGGCACTTGCTGCTTCATTCCGACTACAGGACGAAGTATCCTGAGACTTACGCGAATTCCATGGACCCGCAGCTGGCCTATACTGGCAAATATCATGTAGAGGATATTTTGCCCGATACCGATATGACGGTCGGCAAGGCCATTCTCTCGCCTACGCGTACCTATCTGCCTCTGATCAAGCAACTGCTTGAGCAGCAGAGGCCCGCGATTAAGGGCATGATTCATTGCACCGGCGGCGGTCAGGCCAAATGTACGCATTTCGGCAGCGGTATTCGCTATGTAAAAAACAATTTATTCCCTATACCGCCATTATTCAGGGCGATTTTCGAACAAGGCGACATTGATGCCAAGGAAATGTACCAGGACTTTAACATGGGTCATCGCCTGGAAATATTCTGTACTGTTGAGTCAGTACCGGCAATCATTGCCTGCGCAGCTGAATTTGGCATTGCGGCCAGACAAGTAGGCTACACCGAGGCAGCGGAAGGCGCGAATGAATTGTGGCTCGAAAGCGAATTAGGGAAATTCCTTTACAAGTGAGATGTTTCTCGCTATAATTTATCTGTTATACCCTGAACTGGGTTAGGCGGGATGTCCTTCCCCTTACTCAGACAGAGGCCGACAACTAGGAGGAACTATGGACAGTGTAAATAAGCAAGCAATTATCAAAGAATTCGCCACACATGAGGGCGACACCGGTTCTCCGGAAGTACAGGTAGCACTCCTGACCGCGAGAATTTCCCACCTGACCGAACATCTGAAGGTACATGCCCACGACCATCACTCGCGTCGCGGCCTTCTGCAGATGGTAGGTGACAGAAGAGGCCTGCTGGATTATCTGATGAAGATCGATATTGAGCGTTACAGAACTCTCATCGAGCGTCTCGGCCTGCGTAAGTAATTTAGGAACTAAGACTGGCAGGGTTTTCCCTGCCAGTTTTATATAAATCAAAATTCCGTGGCCGTAGTAGGTAGAACGAAATTGTCTTCTGTCAGACTGCAAGACAGCTTGGTTCTACAGCCTACAGCACGGAAAAGTCAGGAAGGGTATTTATGAAGAAAGTATTTACAACAGAAATAGCCGGCAGAACCTTACAGGTCGAGATCGGCCAGCTGGCTCAACTTGCCAACGGTGCCTGTCTCGTGCGTTATGGCGACACAACCGTATTGAGCACAGCTACCGCTTCGAAGTCGCCCAGACAAGGTATCGACTTTTTCCCATTGAGTGTTGACTATGAAGAGAAGATGTACGCTGTGGGCAAATTCCCCGGCGGCTTTCTCAAGCGAGAAGGCAGACCCACTGAACAGGCAATCCTGACCTCACGTGCCATCGATCGCCCTATGCGTCCTCTGTTCCCCAAGGATCTGCGTAATGACGTTAACCTGAACAATCTGGTTCTCTCTGTAGATCCTAATTGCTCCCCGGCATTTTGCGCGATGTTTGGCTCTTCTTTGGCCACAGTAATTTCTGATATTCCCTGGAATGGTCCGACCGCTAGCGTGAACCTCGGTCTGGTCGACGGCGAACTGGTCATCAACCCCACGCAAGACGAAGCAGCTGTCAGTGATATGGATATCACCATGGCCGGTACTGCAGACAAGATCTGCATGATCGAAGCCGGTGCCAACGAAGTGCCTGATGAAGATATGCTCGAATATCTCTCGCGTGGCTTTGAAGTCATTCAGAAACTTTGCCAGTTCATCAACGAGATCGCTGCTGAAGTCGGCAAACCGAAGTTTGCTTACGAATCCTCCGCTGTACCCGATGATGTTCAGACAATCGTTCGTGACTTTGCCGGTGACAAGGTGCGCGCGGGGATTTTCGAAGCGGACAAAGAAACCCGCGACAAGAACATGGACGCGGTCAAAGCCGAGCTCGTGGCCTACTTGAGCGAAAATTACCCGGATTATGTATCTTATGCCGGTGATTCATTCGATAAGCTCGAGAAAGAAATCGTGCGCCTGGCACTGTTCCATGATCATAAGCGTGTCGACGGCCGCGCGATCAACCAGATCCGCGATCTGTCCGGTGAAGTAGGCGTAGTGCCCAGAATGCATGGTTCCAGCTTGTTCCAGCGCGGTTCTACACAGGTCTTGAACATCGTGACGCTCGCGCCCATGTCTAAGGTCCAGAAGCTCGACGGTCTCGATGATGTCGAGTATAAGCGCTACATGCATCATTACAACTTCCCTGGCTACAGTGTCGGCGAAGCGAAGCCCAACCGTTCGCCAGGCCGTCGCGAAATCGGCCACGGTGCCTTGGCTGAGCGCTCGCTCCTCGCAGTACTGCCCAGCGAAGAAGAGTTCCCATACGCCATCCGTTCGGTCTCCGAAGTGCTGATGTCCAATGGTTCCACTTCGCAAGGATCCGTTTGCAGCTCTTGTATGGCTCTTATGGATGCCGGTGTGCCGATCACTCGTCCTGTAGCGGGTATCTCTTCCGGCTTGATCGTGAATCCGGAGGACGAAAGCGATTACCTGGTCTTTATGGATATTCAGGGTATCGAAGACTTCTACGGTGATATGGACTTCAAGGTAGCGGGTACTACTGAAGGTATTACTGGTATTCAGGTCGATATCAAGGTCAACGGCCTTTCTATGGACATCATCCGTGAAGCCTTCGCGATGACGAAAGCTGGAAGACTGCAGATCATTAATGAAGTGATGATTCCTACGATTGCCGAGCCCAGAGCAGAGTTGAGCCCATTTGCACCGAAGATTTTGCAGACCGTGATTCCTGTTGAGAGAATCGGCGAAGTCATCGGCAAGAGCGGCAAGGTTATCAACCAGATTATCGCTGACACCGGTGCGCAGATTGACATCGAAGACGATGGCCGTGTATTTATTTCCGCGCAGGACATCGATGCAGCCAGACGTGCTCTTGCCATCGTTGTAGGCATCGTGACCGATCCCGAGCCGGGCCAGGTCTATGAAGGCCGCGTTACCCGCCTGATGAATTTCGGCGCATTCGTTGAGTATTTGCCCGGTAAAGAAGGCCTGGTACATATTTCGAAGATGGCCTGGGGCAGAGTCGAGAAAGTCGAAGACGCAGTTGCTGTCGGCGACATTGTTACGGTCAAAGTGCTTGAGCTCGATGACCAGGGCCGCATCAATCTCTCGATTCGTGACACGATCGAAAAGCCGGAAGGCTATGTCGAGCCGCAGCGTCAAGAACGTCCGCGTGACAATGGTCACGGACGCGATCAGAACGGACGCGGTGATCGTGGCGGTTATGATCGTGACCGCCGTCCGCAGCGTGACAACCGTGATAATCGTGACAATCGCGATCGCGGACCCAGTCGCGAAGGTGACAGCGCAAGACCCCGCACACCCAGAAACAGACAGGACTAAGTCACTCGCTTAGCCTGACAGTATGCTAGCCAATTGATAAAATGCCGCCTTTTCGGCGGCATTTTTTCTAGGAGGACAACGTAATGGCCAGAACGTCTGAGCAAAAACTAAAGATACTCTATGTCAAAGAATTTCTTGAGAATTTTTCTGATGAGCAGAACCCTGTGTCCACTAAGGAAATCATCGCTTATCTTGAAGAAAAAGGCATCAAGGCCGAACGCAAAAGTATTTATGACGACATCGCTGCTCTTATACATTATGGTCTGGACATTATCAAAGTCGGCGGTCAGGGAGGCGGCTACTATCTGGGGCAGCGTCCGTTGGAGCTGGCTGAG
>JAAYZH010000353.1 GCA_012514965.1 Clostridiaceae bacterium
AGCTTAGCTGCGACTTCCTCGTCTATCCAGCCTCGCAGGCCGCGAAGATATTCTGCCGTCCGGCCGATACGGGCTGCCAGGCCGGGATCGGCGCTTTGCTGCCAAAGCGGCAGCACTTCCCGGCGAAGAAAATTACGATGATAAGCAATCTCAAAATTTGTGCTGTCTTCGCGCCAGGCCCAGCCATTCCCGATAGCCAGTTGCTCCAGCTCGTCCTTCTCAAACATCAGCAAAGGTCTTATGTAATGTCCGCGAAGCGGGGCCATTCCGGTCAAACCCGCCAGGCCGCTGCCCCGCTCCAAATGCAGGAGCACAGTTTCGGCCTGATCCTGAGCGTGATGAGCAGTGGCAATTCTGACTTCATAGCCCTCGCCTTCCAAACGCTCCGCCAGTCGTTCCCAGTTGTGGTAGCGAACACTTCTGGCAGCATCCTCCAGACTCTGACCGGTGGCTTTGGCCAGGGACGGCACGTCATTCTCAGACACAAACAGCCGGATATCGTTAGCTGAACAGAGGTCCTGACAAAAATCCAGATCTGCCCTTGCTTCAAGGCCGCGAATGTGGTGTTGCTGGTGGTGTGCGCATAATTCAAAATCGGGTGCAAACTCCCGTTGGTAACGCAAAAACAAGTGGAGCAGGCACACGGAATCCAAACCGCCGGACAGGGCAACAATCAGACAGCCGCCTCCCGCAGGAAGCAACTGGCGTTCCATCAATTCCTGTGCAAAGCGAGGGAAAATTCCTTGGGTGTCAGCAGTCAATCTTCTCCTCCTCGCGCCTAAAAAGGCAGGAAGTCATCACTGATTTGCTCCGCGGGGTTATATCCTCGATCGGGTGGCGCTTCGCGGTCGCCAAAGAATTCTTTCTCGCGGAAAGTCGTAATGTTCGCAAACCAATTGAGCTTGACTGTTCCGGTTTCACCGGCGCGGTTTTTTGCAATAATGAGTTCGGCCTCTTCCGGTATAGACGGAGGTCCGTCAGCGTTGTAGTACGAGTCACGATAAAGGAACATGACCGCATCGGCGTCTTGTTCAATTGAACCGGATTCGCGTAAGTCTGACAGCATGGGCCGCTTATTCTCGCGCGACTCCACGTTACGGCTGAGCTGGGACAAGGCAATCACCGGCACGTCAAGGTCTTTGGACAAGATCTTCAATGCGCGTGAGATTTCCGAAATTTCCTGCTGACGATTCTGGGGCTTGCCGTCCGCCCCCATCAACTGAAGATAGTCAATGACGACCAGGTCAAGTCGGCCTTGTTCGGCAAAAAGCCTCCGGCATTTGGCCCGGATATCGGCAGGTGTAGTTGCAGCGGAATCGTCAACGAAGATCCGGCTCTCGACTAAAGCTTGAATCGCCTGCGTCAGCTGCGCCATGTCATGATCCTGTAAACGTTGCTTGATGTCTTGTGACTTGATCGTCGAGGTCGAACTAAGGAAGCGCAGGCCCACCTCACTTTGTGACATCTCCAAGCTGAACACCGCGACCACATGGTTCTTAAGCGCAACATTCAAGGCTATGTTCAAGGCAAAAGCGGACTTACCCATGGCCGGACGCGCTGCCACAATATTGAGAGTCTGTCGGCGGAGTTTACCGAGCATGCGATTCACGGACGGAAAGCCTGAGTCAATCGCCAGCTTCTCACTGTCTATCTTACGAAGCTCCTGCAGGGTGAGGCTAAGGATTTCATGCATCGGCACCAGGGCCTGTCGTTCTAGGCTCCCGCGCAAATTCATGACCCGTTCTGCCATCAGGCTCAGGAGCTCATCGGAGGTCTCCTGCCCGGAATAACAGGACTTTGTCAGTCCTTCAGCAAAGGCAAGAATGCGGCGCAGAAGACTCTTCTCGCGGATCATAGCGACGTATTCCGCTGTGTTATTCAAATAAAGCGTTTTGTCCGCCAAAGACGCTAAGTAGGCAATACCGCCGCAGACC
>JAAYZH010000354.1 GCA_012514965.1 Clostridiaceae bacterium
CCACTGAAAAAGTCCAGTTAAACATGACAACTTTGAGGGTGGAAGTGGCAACTTTCGCTGGTATTCGTGCGGTGGAGACGTACAGCGGCAAATGTTGCCACTCGAGCGACTTTTTCAGTGGCTTCGCACCGGGCACACACTTTCGCAAATTTTGTCCAGATCTGGGGGGTAGGTGGTCAAATTTTTCGTTTATCGGAGCACCGACCCCAGACAAACGTCATTTTTGGCCAGAATCGCTGCCATGTGGACCAAATTGACGTTTATCGGAGCTGCGGGACCAGATAATAGATATCGGGCCCAGAACGACGGGATCAGGTGATAAACACCCCTAGCATGACGGGACAACCGCGCGAAAAAAGCAGTTGTCTCAAATCGGAGGCAGCCGCGTAGGCGCTTAGCCTAAGACTAGAAATTCAAGTCGAAGGTCTTGGAGAATTCAGCACGTGTTATGGTCCGAGCTACATCCTCATGAAGGAGGCGGCTCCAGGCGACTCGCTTATCTGTGTCTGAGCCGGGACCGGTGGAAGCCCACTCGCCGTACCAGACCGTGCTCTGAGCGTTTTCCTTGTGCCAATCATGCCAGCCTTCAGGCTTGATGTGCGCCCCGATGTAGCAGCGCAGTAAAAGTGTCCGGGCGAAGTCCCGCCAGGGACGACCCAGATAGACAGAGGCTTGCGGACAATTCGACGTCAGGCGGCAATCCGCAAAGACGAGGCCAAAGGGCTGCCCTTCCGGTGTCGAAGCCGCGGTTAGATAGCCCGCTGGCACTCCATCAGGGCGATCAGCGAAGTCATCCGGGCAACGTGAAAAAATCTCACAGCGCTCGAACCAGGCGGCTCCGCCGCCGAAGATGAAATCGACTCCGCCTTCGATATAACAATCTGTGAAGACAGAGGCGCAGACTTCGCGTCGGCGCCACAGCTCGGTGCCGAGGAAGCCTTTGGGCTGAAGAGCGCCGGGTGGCAGAGGTGCTAAGAAGAGCGTGTCCTGATCGCCCAGGAGTCGGCAGCGCTCGACGAAGGCCTGCCCGGCATTCAGGGACAGAGCAATTGCCTGGCCGGCCGAGTGTCCGGGCCCGGCGCTATTCTGTATCGTGAGATTCTCGAGATGGAGGGATTCGGATTCACAGTGGAAGGTGGGCGTACGGAAGGTGCCGAGCTTCTCGCCATCGGCGTCTTGGGCAAAGGCCCCCAGATCGTATTCGATGAGGGTGTCTGCCGGATCCTCGCCCATGCCCTGCAGGTGCAGGCGCGGAACCTGAGTAAAGATCCGCTCGTGATAATGCCCCGGAGCCAGCTGCAGCGTCAATGGCTCGCTGCCGTCAATGACTTCCGGCGGCAATTCTGCCAGGGCAGCTTGCAGACTGCCGTAGGCAGTGGGCGCAGCTTGTTGTGAGTCGACCAGACGAAGCATCGTGAGACCTCCGGAAGGAATTGCTTGAGCAGACTTGCGTGTATCAGTACACTTATTCTAGCAAACGAAATGGGGGATATCCTAGTATGATCAGGCCAAATCTAGAGGGACGGAGCTTGTTGGTCGACGGACTTGCAGGCAAATCAGCTTTTACAGTGGATTTCTATGCGGCAACGGGGGGCGGGGGCGGCAGCAAGCCTCTGCTGCTGGTGGTTCCGGGCGGAGGATACAGCCATGTCGCTGAGCGTGAAGGGTTGCCGGTGGCGGGTCACTTTGCTGCGCTGGGGCTGCACACAGCTGTTTTGACGTATTCAGTGGGAGAGGTACGTTTTCCGGCAGCGCTGGCAGAATTAGCTGCGACCATACAGTATTTCCAGACGAGGGGGCAAGCACTGGGTGTGGATCCGGAACGAGTTTATGTTTTGGGCTTCTCAGCGGGCGGGCACCTCGCCTTGTCTTATGCGGTGTACTGGTCGCGGGCAGGGTTTTGGCCAAAACTCCTCAAGCAGCCGGGGCTCAAGCCCATTCAAGGTCTGCTCCTGTGTTACCCGGTGGTTACAGCAGGCGAGTTTGCTCACCAAGGCTCAATCCGAAATCTGGTGGGGGACGGGGAGGCAGGTTTCACGCGGGAAGATGTCTCGCTTGAGAAGCAGATCGCGCGGTGCCCGGACTTTCCGCCGCTGTTTCTGTGGCACACCTGGGATGACCGCTCGGTGCCGGTGGAAAATTCTCTGCTGCTATTACAGGAGTTGAGGCGGAAGTTCCCGGAGAATGCAGTCGAAGCCCACTTGTTCGAGAGCGGACCGCATGGACTGGGTCTGGCCACTACGGAATCTGATCCCGGTGACGGCTCGAGGATTTCTTCGCGAGTGGCGCTGTGGACGACAGCGGCGGATGCCTGGCTGCGAGAGCGTATCACCGCTAAGTACGTTTGATTTTGTAGAAATGCAAATGTTTTCATCAACAATTTTGCCAGAAAATTCAGATTCGCTTAGGGTAGATTGGAGAATAGCGCTGAGCAGGCGGGATGACCACCGGCTTTTGTTGACAAAACAGCTAATAAATGCAATTCTAAAGTTAATCAGCGCAGGTGCGCAAACATGAAATACTGCAAACGTTTGTAGAAAGAGGCACACTTATGAATTATCAAGCCTACATTGAACAGTCTTTACAGAGTTTTGTTCCGGCGAAGTCCAAGTGGAACTACGAAGATGGCTGTGCTCTGCAAGGAGCGGCGTACCTATACGAGGTCACGGGTGATAGCCGGTACAAAGATTTTATCCTGTCTTACTTGCGTGATTTTGTTTCTCCCGAAGGCGAGATCCGCGGCTTCAGAATCGATGAGTACAATATCGACTCCATCCATCCCGGCCGTCTGCTGTTACTGGCTGTGGACTGGGAGCCCTCGGATCCACGCTTTGCGAAAGCTCTCGAGCAGGTGCGAGCGCAGCTGGATACGCACCCGCGAACAGAAGAAGGCAATTTTTGGCACAAGAAGATCTATCCCTGGCAGGTATGGCTGGATGGCCTCTACATGGCGCAGCCCTTCTACGCCCGTTACGACACCATCTATGGCGGCATGAGCCACTATCAGGATATCGTGAGCCAGTTTCAGAATGTCCGCAAACGCCTCTTTGTGGAAGAGAAGCAGCTCTATATCCACGCCTATGATGAGCAGCGCGCCCAGCCTTGGGCAGACCCGGTGACCGGTCACTCGCCGAATTTCTGGCTGAGAGCCATCGGCTGGTTCCTTGTAGCCATTGTCGACACCTACGCAGAAATCTCTGAGACGATTTTTGAGGCGAAAGAAGCCTTTGTCCCCTTAATGGATGAGGCGGTTCGCGGACTCATGCCCTATATGCATCCCGATAAGTTTATGTTTTACGATTTGGTGGACTTGCCTGAGCTTGAGGGTAATTACCTGGAGACTTCAGGTTCGGCGATGGTAGCCTTTGCCCTCCTCAAAGCCTCCAGACTCGGAATGATAGACAAAGAAGTGTGTGACCCTATCGGCCGTAAGATCCTGCAGGCCGTTCACGACCAGCGCTTGATCCAGGAAGATGGCAGCTGGAAGCTGACCGGTATGGTCGAAGTTTCCGGACTTGGGCCAGGTGACAAGCGCGACGGCAGCGTCGAATATTATCTTTCGGAACCCGTCGTTGCCGATGATCACAAGGGAATGGGTGCGTTTATGATGGCGTGGTCTGAGCTGCTGCGACTCGGCGGTGACGAGGTAAAGAGATGAAGGCTTCTATTCTCTTTGTCAGCCCGCGCAGTGTCTGCTTCGAAATTGACAGCGGACGGCCATTTCGTGATCAAATGGACTGGGAAGTACGGCTGGACGACCAGCTGGTTCGCGAAGATGCTGCCAATGTCCAGTCGCTTTATAACCTCAGACCGAATACTGCGTACACGCTCCGTCTGGCCCAGCAAGAGGAGACGATCGCGCTGTCTTTCCGGACACCGCCGGAAGTCTGGACGCTCGATGTCAGGGCTTTTGGGGCTGCGGGGGACGGCTTAGCCGATGACACACAGGCTCTGCAAGCCGCGATCTATGCCTGCCCGCCCGACGGACGGGTGCTGGTTCCTGCCGGCACTTATCTTTTTACAAGTCTGTATTTTAAGAGCCATGTGCGTTTTGAAATTCAGAAGGGTGCCACGCTGGTGGCGAAGCCGGGTCGTGCCGGTCGCGCAATTTTGCCCGGTTTTGTCCGTGACTTCAGTGGCGGTAAGCTGCATCTGGGCAGCTGGGAAGGCAATCCTCTGGATTGCTATGCCGGCCTTTTTACCCTTCTGGATGTTGAGGATGTCCTGATCTATGGGGAGGGCGTTCTCGAAGGTTCAGGATCTGTGGATGGCTGGTGGCAGGAACCCAAGCGCAAAGAAGGTGCCTGGCGGCCGCGCGCAATTTTCATGCGGCGCTGCGCCAACATCACGATTCAGGGCATCACGGTGCGGAACTCACCTAGCTGGACCATTCACCCGCTCGAAAGCAAAAGTCTTGCCTTCTACAATGTCCAATTGAAAAATCCCTGGGATTCTCCCAATACTGATGGGATCGATCCGGAGTCTTGCGCAGATGTTCAGATCATCGGCTGTCATTTCTCTTTAGGTGACGACTGTATCGCTTTGAAGTCAGGCAAGATCAGCATGGCTCGCGAACTGGGTATTCCTACAGAGCGCATTCGCATCCGCAACTGTTACATGGAGGATGGGCATGGCGCGGTCACCCTGGGCAGCGAAATGGCCTCGGGTATCCGTGATGTAGAAGTCTCCTTGTGTGTATTTGCTCGCACGGATCGCGGTTTGCGTATCAAGACTCGCCGCGGCAGAGGCAGTCTCGCAGTTATCGAGGACATCGTCTTTCGCGACATCGAAATGCAAGGCGTTCTGACACCCTTCGTAGTCAATATGTTTTATTTTTGCGATCCTGATGGGCACAGTCATTATGTCCAACAGAAGACACCAGCCGACGGGCCGGCCTCTGCCTTGCCCAGAATCGGTTCGCTGCATTTTGAGGGCATCAAGGCCAAGGATTGCGGTCTGTGTGGTCTTTTTGCGTACGGACTGCCGGAGCAGCCGATCGAAGCGATCACCCTTCGGGATGTTGAGCTGCATTTCGCGTCGCCGGAGGATCGTGCCGACGGCACGAAGCCGGCAATGCTCGATGATGACGACTGGCATCCGGGTGACTTGCTTTATGCCAAGAACGTGCGCGATCTGCTCTGTGACAATGTGCGTTTCTATTCTGCTGGAAGTGACCGCAGCGTGCTCGCCGCAATCGAGACCTTGAGGATTTCCGAGAACAGCTGTCTGCCAGAATAAATCCCACTGAAAGAAGGCATCCTAAATGACATGGCAATTTACGCGATTTGGACTTTCGACTTCGACGGAGAAAAACCGTTGTGAGGTCATCGAGCCGGGCAGGCAGGTGCGTCTGTATTCTGCCGTCTATGATGAGAAGGGTGTAGTCACGGGCAAAGGCGGCAAGTTTATGCCTTTCTTTGACGGGATTTCGTTTTATTACACAGCGATCCCGGCCAGCCAGCCGTACTTTAGCCTGGAAGCCTCGATTCGGGTAGATTTCCTGAATCCTAATCTGGATGGCCAGGAGGGTTTTGCCCTCTTGCTGCGCGACAGCCTCGGCCTGCCTGATGATAACACCGACTGTTACATGGCCAATTCAGCCGCAGTTCTGGCGTCAAGCTTTCCGGATGAACACGATAGGGCGGTACGCGATTGCCTGGGCTATCGCTTTGTCTGGGATTTGTCTCCCGATCATGTTGCGCAGAATGTCCGCGGCGCTGGCCAAAGCGTTGCCCTCCCTTTTGACCCTGCCCAACCACTGAAAATTCGTGAAGGCGAAAGTTACCGCGTCCGGCTCTGGCGTGACGAGGCAGGCTTCCACGTTGCCTATTTAGGCGATGAGAGCAGGCAAGCCCATTTCCCGGAACCCGAGCGTATGCTGCGCCTGAATAACAAAGAGTGGTACCTGGGGTTTGCGGCAGCACGCGGCTGCAACATCACAGTAGATGACATTCAGCTGCATCTGGGTGATACCGAAGAAGCCGCTACCCCCACTCGCTGGCCATTGCCGCAGCCACGAATGAAAGTCGAGTTTCTAACTCCTCATGCCCCGGCTGGTATGCCCTTTCCCCTGGGGTTTCTCTCGAGAACAAGTGGACAGATTGAGGTTTTAGCGTCGGACGGGGAGGTTTTGGCTGCCTGTGAAGCCGTGGCCGGACGAGTCACTTATTGCCCTGCCATTACGTTTGCGCCAGGCGAGTACCTGCTGCGATATCGCTTCGTGTCGCACGAGACGATCCTGGAAGGTGACGGAGTCTTGACGGCCAAAGCCTTGCGCTATGCCGAACCCGGACTGCTTTACACCGCACCCGCGGGCCGGGCGGATGCCAAGGGCACTCCTGAGGAGCCGTACGACCTGCAAACAGCACTGCACTACAGCATGCCGGGTGACCGGATCATCCTGGCGCCGGAAGTCTACGCAATCGACAGCGAACTCACCGTGCATTACGCAAACTCCGGTACACAGCGTCTGCCCAAAACATTGCATTGCCCCGAGGGCGAGGCGACGATTGACTTCCAAGGACAGGGCGGACCCTTTCTCCTGAAAGGTGACTACTGGCAGATCTCCGGACTTCGAATCTGCCATAGTCGAGGCGATCGTCAGGGTATGAAAATCGCAGGATCAGGTAACAGACTGCATCATGTATGGCTGGAAAGTAATGGCGATACCGGTCTGCAGATCGCGTCACGCGAGGATCTCGACCCGCGCGACTGGCCTCGGGACAACCAGATTCGTTTCTGTGTCGCCTCGGACAATGCGGATCCGGGCCTCAACAATGCAGATGGCTTTGCTGCGAAACTTGCTTGCGGGGAAGGCAACCGCTTTCTTGGCTGCATCTCTTACAACAATATTGATGACGGATTCGACCTCTATAATCGAATCTCCAACGGTCCGATTGGCCGAGTGCTGATCGAACATTCGTTGTGCTTCTCAAATGGTCACAATCTTGCGAACACCATGCAGGCGGATGGCAACGGCTTCAAACTGGGCGGCGAGGGTATACCGATTCCGCATCTCTTGCGGAAATCGCTGGCTTTGTCAAACGACGCTGATGGTATCACTAGTAATTCCAACCCTGCCGTGCTGATTGAGGACTGCGTAGCGATCAAGCAGGGGGGATCGAACTACGCAATCTATGGCCAGGGCAGCGATGCCTCAGCAGCCCGGCTGCATAATTGTATTTCGATAGACGGAGCGGAGGCGGATCGCTTGTCCGGTCAGATTGTTGCAGAACTCGCCGCAGGTACAGATGTGTTTTTCCTGGCTTGGTTCCGAGAGCTGCTTGCGCTCTGGCCCGAGGAAGAAAACTGGCTTCGCTTTGTAGTGGCCAAAATGTGCGTCGAAAGCATGTCCTCTGAGCTTTATGAAAACATTTGCAAAGAATTCTGTACAATTGCATGAAAAATACGCACAAAATTTCGCCATATTTTTGTGATATTTTGATTGACGAATGGAAAGAAGGCGGTTATATTTAGGTAAAACATACAAACAACAACATTCCAACAGATAGTGATTTCTTTAGCCGATGTAAAACCCAGTCAATCCTATGATCATTTGTTGCAAACATTTGCATGACGGAAGGAGGGGAATAAAACGCAACATTGATCACTACAGCACAGAAATTCGCAATTTTTAATAATGATTATGGAGGTAATCAAGTGAAATTACGTAAAGTTTTAACCAGCGGTATGGCAAGTGCTTTGGCCTTGACCCTGCTTGCGTCTTGCGGCAACACCGCAGGTACTACCGGCAGCACCACGGCAGCGGGTGGCACCACAGCCGCGGGCGGCACCACAGCCGCTCCGACCAGCAGCGAAGCCGAAATCGTTAAGCCTGAGAAGATCACCATCATGGTCGACGGCACTTTGCTTACGAAGCCCAACGCCAGAGATGAATTCGAAAAGCAATGGGAAGAATACATGGGCATCGATCTTGAGATCGTCCAGCCTGACCATGAC
>JAAYZH010000355.1 GCA_012514965.1 Clostridiaceae bacterium
CAGTTGCTGGTATTAGTTGTGAACATACCTTCTTGCGGTACGTAATACTGCTCCACACTGCTCAGTGAGCCGGCAGCTTTGAGACCGATGTTCGTTATATCGAGCCGTCTGATGTTTGTTTCCAATTCGGCCAAAACATCCACAGCAAAGGAGGACTGGTCCAGGACATTGCGCTCCGCAAATTCCTTGATGATGACTTCCATCAGTTCACGCTGGCGGGAGGTCCGGCCAAAATCCGAATCAATCTTACGAACTCTGGCCCAGGATATCGCCTGAACCCCATCGAGGACTTGTACGCCTGGGGCTGTCAGCAGCTCCTGCGCCGGATCCTTGCCCAGCTGCGGAGCCATGGATCGGATGACGCCGTTCGTAGCCTCTAGCTCTTTCTCCTCGATCTTAATCTCAACTCCATTCAAAGCATCGACAAAGCCCGCAGCGCTCCAGAAGTCGAACATTACAAATTTCTGTATATCAAGGTCCAAATTATCATTCAGAGTATTGATCAGCATGCCGACCCCGCCATAAGCATAGGATGCATTGACCTTTGCCTTGTTGCCATCCCCGCCGTTCATGCGCATCTCCGTATCACGCAAGATTGAGGTCAGCTTAATGGTCTTTTCGCGTCGGTCTACGCTCACGACTATGATGCTATCTGCACGCGAGATCTCCTCGCCACGTGAATCAATGCCAAAAACCAGAAGGTTTTCTACCATCCTGTCCTTTTGCGCAACTGCTCGAATCGGGTAATCAGGATCCACACGCACAGCTACCTCACCGAGTTTGTCCACCCCTTCAGACTCGTTCTCGAAATAGTCATTCAGACCGGCTGTACTTCCCGTTCCAACGGCGCCGATGTTTACATAACCCATGCCGCCTAAAGCATTCCAGAAAAAAATCACCGCGCCGACTACGAGTCCCAGCAGGGCGGTCAGAAAACGGCCAAAATAGAAGCCTGCGCCGCGGCCGTACGCTTTAGATTCAGATTCTGTCACTCGTAACCTCGATTCTGACTGCTGATCTACTCAGACAATTGAAGTGATCTTGTTTTTTCCAGTCTAGTATAACATCATGACAGTGAGTTGCCGTAATGATAGAATATCCCGCGAGAGGTGAATGATATGAGCATTGTGAATCATCGAGCTTTAACCGATATTGCCCCAGGCAGCAAGATCTATTTCATAGGTATTGCAGGTATCAGCATGTGTGGCCTGGCCGAGATTTCGGTGCATCTTTCTTACAACGTAGCGGGCTCGGATCCAAGAAGCTCGCTCCAGGTTTTAAACCTTAGGAATCTCGGCGTTCAGGTCAACTCCGAGCAGATTGCCGAGAACATTGACAGCTTCGACCCGGAGCTCGTCGTCTACACCTCCGCTATTCCCGCGACGAATCCCGAGCGTGTGCGCGCTATGGAGCTGGGCATACAGACCGTCAGCCGCGCAGAATACCTGGGCTGGATCACCCGCTCGTATAAGACAGTGATAAACATTGCCGGTACGCATGGCAAGACTACGACTACGGCTATGGCCTCCATGATTCTGATTGAATCCGGTGCGAATCCCACTGTACATTTGGGTGCTGATTTAGATGATTTCAACTCCAGCACGGTACATTTAGGCAGCAGTAATAATCTGCTTGTCTCAGAAGCCTGCGAATACAAGAATAGTTTGCTTAACTTTTATTCCACAACTGCGGCAATTCTCAATATCGATGAAGACCACATGGATTTTTTCACAGACATCGATGATATCATTCATACCTTTGTGCGTTTTGGCGCCGATCTGCCGGAAGAAGGCAATTTGGTAATTCCTTCGCACAGCCGCCATATTGGTACCTTCATGGATCGCCTGCGGGAGACTTGCCTCGAAGAGAAGCACACTTTGCCGAATATCGTCACGTTCGGTGCTTTTACTGAAGACTCGGCCATTCAACCTACTTTCTATTACAAGAACCTGCGCTATGAAGATGGATTCCCGCGTTTCTCCGTCTACTACAATGACGAGCTTTACCGCCACATTAAGCTGGCCGTCCCCGGTGAACACAACGTACACAACGCTCTGGCTGCAATCGCCTGCGCTCACCTGAACGGAGGCACACCAGAAGCCGCACATAAGGTCCTGGCCACCTTTAGAGGTGCCGGCGGCCGCTTTACCAAGGTAGGCACCTACAAAGGCGCTTCTGTAATTGCTGATTACGCTCACCACCCCACAGAAATCGCCGCAACCTTACAGGCTGCTGACCAGATCCCCCATCGCAAGATCTGGCCCGTCTGTCAGATCCTGAACTACACCCGTGCCAAAGACCTCTATGAGAGTTTTATTGATGTCTTCAAGAATCGTGAGGAAGTCATTTTTTACAAGATTTACTCTTCACGCGAAAGCGACAATCTGGGCATGTCCGCGGAGTGCTTTGTCGAAGATATCAATTCACGCGGTCGTTTGGCCCATGCTGCCAATTCCTTAGCGGAGATTCACGCTCTGCTTGATAACCGAGTCACCGAAGAAGATATCATTCTCTTCCTGGGACCAGAAGATATTCGGGAAGTATCTCAACACTTTTGCCAAAGCGAGCATGGAGTCTATCTACACCACTAAGCACAAGCCGAATCCGGTATAGTCTAACAAAGGGGCTGTCTCCAATCGAGACAGCCCCTTTTTGCCATAACTTGCATTGACCGGTTTGACTTATTTCTTCAAGCCTTGATCCATTTCATCGTCCTTCAGCTTGGACTTGATCGAACGAAACTGTTCAGGCAAAGCCTCTTCAGTTTCCTTACTCGTGTCTTTCGCAGTTTTCGCTTGTGTCTCAGGCTCAGTATCGGCCTTGGGTGCCGCAGACTTACCAGTGGGGAACTTTGGTTCCAGGGTACTGGAAACCATGGAATCACTGTCGCCGGTAAGAGGCTGCTGGATTTCGCGCTCAGCCTTGCGAAAGCCAAAGATTTCTTCACGACCCGAATTGATGGCATCACTCATTCTCTGTTCAGGCGTAGTGTTTTCGAGATACAATTTCTCGAACGCCTCACCTTCCAGCTTCTCACTTAAGAGGAGCTCTTCCGCAATCGCGTCCAAAGCAGCGCGCTTATCAGTCAGAATCGAGAGAACATGTTCATATGCGTTACCGATAATCGCACCCACTTCGTTATCAATGTGTTCCGCGACTTGATCCGAATAATTCTTTACATGCCCGTAGTCACGTCCCAGGAAAACTTCATCGCTGCCTGATCCGAATACCAGATTCGGGAGGACTTCACTCATACCGAATTTTACAATCATATCCCTGGCGATTGCGTTGCAGCTCTCCAAGTCAGAGGAAGCGCCCGTACTGACTTCACCAAAAATGATTTCCTCAGCGGCTCGTCCGCCCAGTGACACTTCGATGTTTGCAATTAACTGCGATTTCGTAGTGAAGTACACGTCTTCATGTGGTTTGTGAGCGGTGTAACCGCCCGCGCCGCCGGCAGGAATAATCGAAACCCTCTCGACACGATCCGTCTGCGACACGCTGCGCAATATCAAAGCATGTCCGGCTTCGTGGAAGGCTGTCAACTTGCGTTCCTTGTCGCTGATCACGCGGCTCTTCTTCTCCGGGCCGAGCATGACCTTGAACACCGATTCGGAAATATCGTTGTAGGTGATGTGGCTTTGGCCTTTGCGAGCAGCCAGCAAGGCAGCTTCATTGAGGAGGTTGGCCAGATCAGCACCTGTGAAGCCAGGTGTCACTCGGGCAATTTCTCTCAGATCAACGGTTTCCTCCATTGGTTTATTGCGGGAATGCACGCGGAGGATTTCTTCTCTGCCCTTAATGTCAGGACGCTGGACCATAACTCGACGGTCGAATCGGCCGGCACGAAGCAAGGCCGGATCCAGTATATCCGCGCGGTTCGTAGCTGCGATGATGATCGCTTCTTCATTAGGGCCAAAACCATCCATCTCAACCAGGAGCTGATTGAGCGTCTGTTCACGCTCATCATGTGAGCCGCCCATACCGGTACCGCGTTGACGGCCGACAGCGTCGATTTCATCAATAAAAATGATGGAAGGCGCATTCTTCTTCGCTGTCGCAAACAAGTCCCGAACGCGTGACGCGCCGACGCCGACATACATCTCAACAAAATCAGAACCGCTGATGGAATAAAATGGCACACCTGCCTCACCCGCGACAGCCTTCGCAAGGAGAGTCTTACCGGTACCGGGAGGACCTACCAGAAGAATACCGCGGGGAATCTTCGCGCCAAGCTTCTCGTATTTCTGCGGAAACTTGAGAAACTCAACCACTTCTTGTAGTTCTTCCTTCTCCTCATCCGCGCCGGCGACGTCCTTAAATGTCACTGTATTCTTCGATGGGTCGGCGACTTTGGCCCGGCTCCGGGCGAAATTCATCGCCCCCTTGCCTTCACCGCCCTGTCTCGAAAACATCATGTAAACGAAGAAGGCCAGAGCTCCGAACATCAAAATCAACATGATGAGATTAAGCCACATGCCAAAATCTACAGGTTCCGTGTAGTCGAACTTGAGGTCCGTCGTGCGGTCCGCTTCCTTCAGCTCAGACAAAAGATCATCCATCCAATAGGGTGAAATCTGCTTGATTGCGGTCGTGCTGGACTGTACGGGGTTCTTGAAATTCACCTCAAGTGTATTGCCGGATACCCGGGCTTCCCCCACATTGCCGACCTGGATCTGTTCCATGATCTCCGAGTAAGACAGGTCGACACCCGGGGTGTTCTGATTAAAGAAAAGGGCGACAAATATTACTACGATCAACAAAATGATGTAGAAGGAAAGCCCGCCCGATCTTCTGGTTTTTGTATCCATTTCTGCTCCTTATCAAGGTAGAGTCAATTTATTACGCAGGAGATCTACTCCCCATCATCTTCCATATATCGGATATCCGGCAAGTTCCTGTAGAGTCCACCGTAGTCCAAACCATAACCGACGATGAATTCGTCCGGGATCTGCTTCCCTACGTAGTCTACAAAGATGTCAGCTCTGCGGCGGTCCGGCTTATCAAACGCGGCGCAAACCGCCAGACTATTCGGATTACGAGTCTGCAAGACCTGCCGAAGCTTGTACAAAGTCAAACCGGAATCAATGATATCCTCGACGATAATCACATCACGTCCGGCAATGTTCTCATCCAAATCCTGCAGTATCTTCACTTCACCACTGGTAGTCATACCATCTGAATAACTCGAAACTTTCATGAAATCGACCCGGCAAGGCAAATCAATATAACGGATAAGATCTGCCATAAAAACAAAAGCGCCGCGGAGAACGGCAACCAAAAGCAGTTCCTTACCCTGATAATCACGGGTGATCTCCGCGCCCATGCGTTTACACATGGCTTGGATCTCTTCATGGGAAATCATAACATCACTTACTCTAAGCGCCATACATGCTCCAAATCTATCTAATATTGCCGGAATTATACCACACGAGTCTGGTCTGTTCAGTAGTTTTGCTTTCACATTCCCTGATATTAACAGTTTCATCATTTTTAGGATGAGACAAGGGGTACTGTCCCACGGCCAAAATTTCACCCTGTCTGGCCAGGAGCCATACTCTGTTTCGCGCGTCCACAGGCATTTGTACTTCACTAAACCAGGTTTTGAGCAGTCTGCGCTGTCCTGAACGGTCGCGATACCAATCTCCGGGCTTAAGGGTTCGCAATTCGCAGTTCTTCAGTACAGACGAGTCAAAATCCAGATCTTGTCCTTGCCTATTCTGCTCAATCCCGAGCGGCAGAGACAATTCCATGAGGCACCAGGCAGAATGCACGAAGTGGACGATCTCGCAGGACTTCGAACGGTCTGCAATCAAATCTGCCCTTGACGAGGATGAAGGGGCCAAAGGAACCGCGAGATTCTCCGGTGCAGCCGCACGTGTAAAGAAGAAATAATGACGTCTTTTAACAAAAAAATACTGCTGGGGCAAGTGTAATTTCTTCTCGCCGCCAGACTGCGCCAAGAGGTCTTCGATGGCTGCAACGTGTACTGCTTCGAGATCCTTGTCCAGACCGGCAGCCTTCGCCGCGGCAATCAGTACCAGCGGGCGCAGAGCCGATGCCAGCGATCGGAAACTTGCCACATCATAATACAGTTTAGAAGCATCTACGAAAAACTCGGATGGCCAGTATCTGATTGCCTCAAG